>JAHIQC010000439.1 GCA_018902765.1 Actinomycetota bacterium
AGCTGTGACTGCAGCGTGCCTCGAGCCGCGCATTGTCTCAAACGGAAGGGTCTTCTCCATGCGAATCCTCGTCACAGGCGGTGCTGGCTACATCGGTTCGATCACGGTCCGCACGCTGCTCGACGCCGGGCATGACGTCGTTGTCCTCGATTCGCTCGAGCGCGGGCACGCTGAGGCCGTAGATACTCGCGCTGAGCTGGTGATCGCGCCTGTTGGACACAAAGGCGCTCTGGACTCGGTCCTACCCGGCATCCATGCTGTCATGCACCTCGCCGGGCTGATCGAGGTCGCAGAGTCGCAAAGCGAACCCGCGCGCTACATCGACGCGAATGTCGCTCAGCCCGCGGTGATGCTGCAGGCGATGATCGAGCACGGGGTCAAAGCAATCGTGTTCTCCTCGACAGCTGCGGTCTATGGGGAGCCGGTACAAGTGCCGATTCCGGAGACCGCGCCCACGCGCCCGATCAACGCCTATGGCTTGTCCAAGCTCGCGTTCGAGCAGCTGCTCGAGTGGGCGGCGGCCACCCACGGCGTGCATTCGGTCCGTTTCCGCTACTTCAACGTCGCCGGCGCGTGGCCCGACGGCTCGCTGGGGGAGGCGCACTCGCCCGAGACCCACATCGTCCCGCGTGCGCTGTCGACCATCTACAGAGGCCAGCCGTTCGAGGTCTTTGGCGATGACTACCCAACACCCGACGGCACCTGCGTGCGCGACTATATTCATGTATGCGACTTGGCCGACGCGCATCGCCTGGCCCTTGAGGCCCTCGGCGACATTAGTGCGCGGGGAGATGCGGCGTCGGCGACCGTGGAGGCCCCCGCGGTGAGCCGCGTGTATAACCTCGGCAACGGGGAGGGCTTCTCGAACCTTGAGGTCGTGCGCGCCTGTGCGGCGGCAGTGGGGCGTGAGGCAAGCGTGAGTGTGGGTGCACGGCGTCCCGGGGACCCGGCGAGACTCGTTGCATCGAGTGATGCGGCACAGCGTGATCTGGGCTGGACGCCTGCGCGAGCGGACCTCGTGAGCATGATGACCGACGCCTGGCGCTGGCACGTGATGCATCCGGAAGGGTATGGGAAGTAGGGGTGGGTAGGCGCGCTCTAGCTTCGTCGCAGCTCATACGATCACGACGCGTCTCCGATCAGCCGTCTGTGGTCACGGTAGGCAGTTGAGTCGGAGTTGATGCTTGCGCAAAATAGTGCACGGTGCTAGATTTGATAGGCGAACCCTCTCGCATGATGCATTCGGGAGGGATACGTATGTCCGGAAGGCCGCCGGAGAGACTCGTTCCTGGCTATGACTTGGCGGATGTCAAAGAGGCTTTCCGGCAGGGACGATTCCGGGCCACAGCGCGAGTAATGTCGTACCTTTGTTCCAAGGGCTGGACTCGCTGCACCATGCAATCATGTGTCGCTTCGCTGACGCCCTCGGATTTCTTCAAATCCCAACAGCACATCAATCGCGCCGATGCATGGCTCGACATCTACAGGCCGTTTCGCGCCGGAGAGCGACTCTATGTGAAGTTGACACTGCTTGAGAGCGGTGCAGAGTACCTGATCCTGTCATTTTGTCGTGATGGGGAACAGCACTGAGAGGTCGTGAAGGATGACGCAAGAGAGCAAGGCTCCATGGACGTGCTCGGTGTGCGGCGCACCCGCGGCGCGCTGGAGCACGGATCCACTGCCGGTCGAGTTTCGCGAGGGTACCTACGCTGCCACCGGGTTCACCTACGAGCACTGTGACAGCTGCGGCGAAAGCCTGATATCCGCCCGGGACATGGACTCCGTGCAGCGTGTGGCCGTTGAGTTGGCGCGCGCAGACCTCGGTCGCATGACCTCTGATGAGATCCACTCTCTGCGCCATGAGCTCGGTCTTCGGCAGTCGGATCTGGAGGTACAACTTGGCGTCGGCGTGGGCACGGTCGGGCGCTGGGAGCGCGGCGCGGTGCTCCAGACTCGGATGGCCGACAATTTCATGCGTGTGCTGTGGGCACATCCGGAGTTGGTCACGCACTCCGACCTGGTCGCGCGCGAATCGCGCGGCCCCTACCGCAAACGGGATTGATCTGCGAGGTCAGTGGGGCACCCGATGGGATGCGCGCCCTCGTACAAATGTAACCAGTGTGGGAGATTTCGAATGCGGGAACCCCTCTTGCGGAAGTACAGGGTGCAGAGGTACTTGGCGTCACAGTCGTGGGACTCTCGCTATGTAGCAGATTGCCTGCCGGTTCCGGGGGCCAGCAAGTGCTCGATAGCGCCTATATTGCAGTAACACGCCATTTGTGGCAAGTTGGTGCAATGAAATGGACACAGCTTCTCTCTGCAGTAGGCACGGAACCGCTCTTTGAGAGCGGCCTGTTGCTGGTCGGCGACGTTGATCGCGCGGACGTGACACGCCAGCTGTCGCGTTGGGTGGCCTCCGGCAAGCTCGTCCAGCTCAGGCGAGGGTTGTATGCATTCGCCGGAAGCGAAGCCCGGGGTCGCAGAGCTCCCTCGCCATATGAGATCGCGAATCGCCTGGTCCCCGGCTCCTACGTGAGCCTGAGTTCTGTTCTCGCGCGAGCGGGCCTGATTCCTGAGTACGTGCCGGTGACCACGTCGATCACCACAGGTAGACCGGCGCGCTATGTCACCCCTCTGGGTACCTTTATCTACCGACACGTGAAGCCATCCATGTTCTGGGGCTTTGAGACGCTAGGACTTGAGTCCGGTGGTCGCGCATTCGCAGCCGTACCCGAGAAGGCGCTTATCGATCTGCTCTACCTCGATCACGAGGCCTCAGACTCCGCCTATCTGGTGCAGCTGCGGATTCAGAATCTGGATAGGTTGCAGTTAGATGTTCTTGAGAACATGGCTCAAAGGTGCGGGGTCGAGCGTGTGCGCCACGCAGCCTCGCGGATCGCCCGGATGGCGCAAGACGAGCATGAATCGTACATGCCGTGGAAGGCCGATGAGGAGGCGTCGCGATGAAGCATGAGCTACTCGGCTACGTTGATCAGGCTCCGGAGGGGTTCGGGTTCGCTGTAGCGCGGGAGTATCTTCAGGCGCGGATTCTCCAACATATCGGGCTGTCGGGGCAGATGACGTCGCTTGCGTTCATGGGCGGGACGGCACCGAGATTCCTCTACGCGGTGCCGCGCTACTCAGAAGACCTCGCTTTCGCGCTTGAGGCGAATCAGGATTCGTATGCCTTCGCTGACGTTCTGGGCGTCATCGCGCGCGGCTTCGAACGCGAGGGCTATGAGGTCGATATCAAGTTCAATCAATCTCGGACTGCAGTCGACAAGGCGTTCGTGAAGTTCCCGGGCCTTTTGCACGAGATCGGTCTCTCGCCGCACGCGAGCGAGGTGTTGAGTGTCAAAGTCGAGGTGGACACCAATCCGCCAGTGGGGGCGATTTGCGACGTGAGCGAGGTGCGCAGATTCGTTCTCATCCGCATGTATCACCATGATCGCGCATCTCTGATGGCCGGCAAACTCGCCGCTGTGCTGATGCGCCAGTACACAAAAGGACGCGACCTGTATGACCTCATGTGGTACCTCTCGGACCGATCCTGGCCACCGCCCAACGCGACACTGCTCCGCAATGCAGCGGACCAGGGCGGATTCGCCGACCCCGCAAGCTTGGATGCGGCCGGTTGGCGCGAAGCGGTCTTGAGGCGTCTGAGCGGCGTTGACTGGGCCAAAGCGAGGGGAGAAGGCCGTCCAGTTCCTGGAGAGGCCGCTTGAGGCCGATCTCCTTGAGTACGCGACGTTCGAGCGGCTGTTAGGTTCGCAGCGTGGGATTGATTGGCGAGCGAGTATGATATAATATCATACTCGGAGGTGCATGATGGGACGGTCAAAAGTGGCTATCACTCTGGACGCGGACACGCTGATCGAGCTCGATCGGCTTGTGCTCGAGCGGCGGTTTCCGAACCGGAGCCAAGCCATCCAGGAAGCGGTGGACGAGAAGCTGGCGCGCCTTTCTGGCAGTCGCTTGGCTAGAGAGTGCGCGAAGCTGAGCCCTGAGTTCGAGAAGGCGATTGCGGAAGAGGGCATGGGAGCGGAGTTGGCGCAGTGGCCCGAGTACTGAGAGGCGAGATCCGCTGGGCGGACTTGGGCTCGACGCGAGGACACGAACAGTCGGGGCAGCGGCCGGTTCTCGTCCTGAGCGCGGACGTCTTCAACGACCGCTCGGGCACCGTGATCGCAGTCGCGCTCACGAGCCAGGACCAGCGCGCAGGATATCCGCTCACCTTAGCGTTGAATACCCCACTACCAAAGCCGACTTGGGTCAAGATCAGTCAGATTCGGACGCTGTCTGTTGAGCGGATCGGCAGAAAGCTTGGTAGAGCCACACCCGAAGAGGTCGACAGGATCATCGCGGGACTGAACGAGATTCTGGGGGTCTGATCCGCGCAACCTCACTTAGGATAGACCGTCCAGACCTCGGCGATGCGCCATACACCGCGTAGGGGCACTATCGCCCCGGAGAAGATCATGCCGGCGCGCGCGACTTTGATCACCTTGCCGGGCACCGGGCTGGGTCCGAACTCCTCGCCGGTCATGTACGACGTCAGCCACAGAGAGTTGGCATCCACCTTCACGATCTCAAACCGGTCCTCGATCATGTCCCCGTCGTCGGCTACGGGCGCAGAGTCGCACCATTCTCGGATCACCCGCTCGAATCGCGCGGCGGCGGGCAGCGACGAGCGCGCAGCCTGAGCGTGCTCCAAGGGAATCTCGAGATCATTGGCGCTCACGATCCCTTTGAGATGGAGCCAGCCAAGCAGGTCTGTCGCGAAGCGCGTCGCTTTCCTGGCCCCGTCCTCCGAGATGCCTACCTTCTTGGGCAGAAACCACGTCAGATACATCCCTATGGCCGGTGCGATGTGTTCAGGGCCAAAGACATCACAAAACCGTGTGCCGTCGTCGTCGTCGCCAAGCGCCTCCCACTGTGCGGTCTCGGCGGGTGACGGGTCGTTCGGGCCGTAGCTGCCCAGATAGTGCGCCAGCGATTCGGCGTTCGAACGGTAGGCTGAGACCATCCGGGTCGGCAGATCCGGCGCGCTTGCCGCCAGGAACTCTTCGAGTGCGGTGCGGATGGTGAGCCGATCGGCGACGAGGGCGAGAGCTGGGAAGGTCGACTCCGCGGGGCTCTCGTCATCAAAGTGCACCCAGTCGTCGAGAAGTGGTGCGCAGCGGTATCTGTGTTCCCCATCGGGGCCATGGGCGCCAGCTGACTCGAGCAGTCCCATCTCGACAAACGGTTGGAGCAGTCGGACCTCGACCAGGTACGGCGGTTCGTAGGGATAGGCGCGTACACACTCCGCCTTTGCGGCGTCAGAGATCGCATCACGCCAGACATCGGTGACCGACACCCAGTCTCGCGCCACGTCCCGCAGGCGCGAAAGCGTCTCAAGGTACTGGCCTTGTAGCCGTGGCGCCGAGCCCCCCGGCGTGCCGTAGGCGAGGTTGACCTCTTGGAACCTTGTTCGCAGCAGGGTCGCCGCAAGTTCTGCTCGGCGGACGGGGTCCGAAAGCAGCATGCCTCGGGGTGTCAACGCGATCACGCGGCCTCTACGACGCACGATTCCCGCCATGTCGAGTACCATGTGAAGCGTTTCGTTCCACGGTATCTCCGCCTCTGAGCGAACCAGCGACGGCTCGCGCAGCTCGATACCTATCGCGTCACACAGGCGCAAGACGGACTTGATCGACAATGCTCCCGTTTTGGTGGCGGGCGCTGGTTCCTCGGCGAGCATCCTCAGCATCTGTGCGGCACCG
>JAHIQC010000440.1 GCA_018902765.1 Actinomycetota bacterium
AGGACGAATGGCGACTACTGGCACATTGGTGTTTGTTCTCAAGTCCACAGAACTAGCATCCCACTTCGAATGGCGATGGCCACTCGGCGCTTATCGTGCCCCGTAGTCGAACGTCGTGCGGGTCGCCCCAAGCGGTGAATCCGCACCTCTCAGAACGGTAGAGCAAAACCACTCAATAAGGTAGACTAGTAATGCTCAAAAAGGTAGCTTGGAAGTGTTCAGCATGGTGTTCTAGTCAAGAAGTACGGGAGAATCATCGCAATGGATGGGTACAAGAGACGGATCATTGATGACTCAATCGATGAGCTCTTCCCTTCGTTCGCTGCAATCTCCATTGATGGGGCTCGTGCGATCGGTAAGACCTCCACTGGGAGGGAGCGGGCGAAGACAATTCTCGACTTGGACCTCCCTGAAATGCGGCAGCTAATCCAAGCGGATCCCAAGTATCTAAGCAGGGTGGACACCCCCGTCCTCATTGATGAGTGGCAACATGTCCCCGAGGTCTGGGACCGTGTCCGCCGCCTCGTCGACAGCGACTCGACCGGCGAACAATTCATCCTGGCTGGCAGCGCTGCACCCGTGGGCGCCCACCTCCACTCCGGCGCGGGCCGTATCATCAGATTCCGAATGCGTCCCCTTTCCATCGCAGAGCGCAACTTGGCAAGGCCCACCGTCCGGGTCCGCGATCTGCTCAGTGTAAACACCCCGGACATCCACGGTTCCAGCGACGTCGAACTGCGCGACTATGTCCGCGAGATCGTGGCCTCTGGCTTCCCGCAGGCTCGGCAAATGAGTGATCGTGCCCGCGGAGTTTGGCTGGGTGATTACATCGAGCGTGTCATCACCCACGACTTCACTGAACAGGGACACCGCATCCGCCGGCCGGAACTTCTACGGGGTTGGCTGCGAGGGTATGCCTCGGCCACCGCCTCCGCAACCACGTTTGCGAAGATCGGCGCCAGTCTCGACCCAGGAGAACCAACAGGGCCGACGAAAAAAACGTCGATCGCCTACCGTGACGTTCTCAGCAGCCTATATCTGCTCGACCAAGTCGACGCCTGGTCGCCCAGTCAGAAGCTCCTGGCACGAGCGGCCCTCGCACCGAAGCACTTTCTTGCCGACCCGGCACTCTCCGCGCGACTACTCAACCTCAACGAAGTCAAACTGATGTCTGCCGCTGAGCCTACAACCAACAACGGGGACCGAACTCGCCTCGGCGATTTCTTCGAAGCACTCGTAGCTCTCAGCCTCCAGACCTATGCAGCGGCAAACGATGCGCAGGTGTCCCACTTCCGCGACCATGATGGGCGGCACGAGATTGACTTCATTGTCCACCGAGGGCATGCAGAAGCCGTGGGTTTTGAAGTGAAGCTAAAGTCCTCGATCACCGACCACGACGTTCGACACCTTCTCTGGCTAAAGGCGTCACTCCCCGACCAAATCGTCGACCTCGTCGTCATCAACACCGGCGCCCACGCCTATCGTCGACAAGATGGCGTGGCAGTCATCCCGCTCGCGTTGCTCACCGCCTGAGGGGCAGCATGCGGGCACGGAAAGGTGTGGAGCCGATCGCCCCGACGCTCGAGATGCGGTGCTCGCAAACCGAACCGTTAGCGGAAAGAAAGGCTCACACTGGCCAGCTGCTGGGTAGCATCAGAGTAGGCAGTAGCAAGGAGTGTAGCGAAATATTTGAGCGATTTGATGATCGAGCCCGACGCGTTGTTGTGCTGGCCCAAGAAGAGGCCCGCATGCTCAACCACAATTACATCGGCACGGAGCACATTCTGCTTGGCCTCATCCACGAGGGTGATGGTGTTGCCGCCGAAGCCCTGTGGTCCTTGAACATCTCCCTTGAGGGTGTCCGGGAACAGGTACAGGAGATCATTGGGCAGGGCCAGCAGGCGCCTGCCGGGCAAATGCCGTTCACTCCTGCCGCCCAGAAGGTGCTGGAGCTCTCGCTGCGCGAGGCTCTCCAGCTCGGCCACAACTACATCGGCACCG
>JAHIQC010000441.1 GCA_018902765.1 Actinomycetota bacterium
GCAGTGCTGGAGATGGTGTAGCATCGGCCGGGAAGTCGCTGCCGCCGGCTGAAGCCGTCGCGCGCTTGGATCGAATGGAATAGGGAGTTGCGTTGGCCCAATTTGTCGGCAATCCGGGTGAGAGCGCAGGCGCGCGCGGGGCACTCATTCTTGGCAGCCTACTCATCATCGCATTCGTCTTCTTCGTGCTCCCATCAGCCCGTGCGTTGGTGGTCTACTCTGCTCGTTGGGGCGCGCTGGGGGTCGTGATCGTGACGGCCACCGTACTCGCCTTCTGTTGGTGGAAACGCGCGGATCTTGCGGACATGGTTGGGTCCGTGCGAGAGGGACGCAACTGGGTCAAGGGCGCCAGTGGTGAGTACCGGGTTCACAAGGCACTGTGCGAACTGCCTGACGAGTACATCGTCTTCCACGACTACCATCCCCGAGGTAGAGACGGTCGCCCTGTTGTCTGGAACGTGGACCACATAGTGGTTGGCCCCAGCGGTGTGTTTGTTCTGGACGCGAAGAACTACTCGGACAAGGCCGTATCCGCAGCGGCACATGGCAACTACTCTGCGAAGAACGTCGCTCAGGTGCAACGCAATGCTCTGGAGTTGAAGAACAAGCTCGGGCTTTGGTCTGGGGGAGAACTCGCGGGGGTGTTTGTGGTTCCCGTTGTGGTCTACACGCAAGACGGAGCGCGGCTGGCCAACCTTCGTGAGGGGGTTGTGCGTACGCTCCCGCTGCGCCTGTTGAAGCATGAGATCGAGGGCCATCGAGAGTCCGCCATCGATCAAGAGAAGGCGGGTCGGGTAGCGCTGGCTCTGTATGGTCAGCTTCCGGCCAAGACCCAAGTTGCCTTCAGGGAAGCTATGCATGATTACGGGCGACTCTCCAAGGCGGCGCGGTATGAGATTCGTGATGCTCGCGTCGCGCTGAAGCGAGAAGCATCCGTCGCGGGCGACCTGAGCTGCGAGCAAGTGGTCATTGCGACTCCTCCGACCGAGTGTCCCAAGTGCGGTGGCCGTTTGATCGAGCGCACGGCCAAGACCGGCAGTCGAGCAGGCAAGAGGTTCCTAGGATGTGAGAACTTCTACTCGAAGAAGTGTAAGTACGGATACAACCTGGACTAGCCTACTTTGCTTGTCTGGAACGTTGGGGGGCCGTGTTCTGTCCCGCAAATTGCATGTACAGCGGAAGCGCGACTCGCTCTGTTGTCGTATGAGTTATCTGGAAGGGCTGGGCTGGGTGGAACAAATACGCAGTCCGTTCAATTGGGGTTCGATTGAAGTGGCACATCGGGGCGCGTGGGGTCCCCATCGCACGGACGAGGACCCCACGGCAGACGTTAGAGAGTCTGCGCCCAAATCTCAGCGAACTGCATCGCAGCCCGACGTGCTACTGCGAGCGGCCGTGCGGTATTCCGGGGTTCGATGAACAGGGTGCCCCTCCGCACGTCAAGGACCGCCATCCTGCAGTCCGTAGGTGCGGCGTCGCCGATCGCTGCGCGCATCACGCCGGTCATGATTGCAGCCTCGTCCCGTGAGACCGGCGTTCCCTTAGTGAAATGCAGCTTCACGAGGTACCTCTGGCCGCCAATCTCAAGCCCGACCTCTGGGTTCACGCGAACATACGTGTTCTCGTGGAACCAGTTGGCCACAGGCGCCGGGAAGTAGTCGACCTGCCCGACATCCAAGAGCCATCGGCTATAGTCAGCAGCTGCGTCACGGATTACCGTACGCCTACGCAGAGTGCGCTCCCGGTTCACGGCTTCGTCGAGCAGTTCAAGACCTCGACCAGTCTCATGCATCCGGACGATCGAGTTGATCAGGAAACGGTATGGGTCGGTGATCGGCGACCAGGGAGTGCCCATGGTCTGACGATGACCGATCACCAAGTTGCGGCGCTGCGCGCGCGGTGTGACAGCGAACTGCGCGAAGCGCCTGAGTGAAACACGTTCGGAGGTATCCATTAGACTCTCCAAGCTTGAGGGGTTACGTCGTGGTGCCGCCCAAATCTGGGAGGCGAGCGATATGGGCCACGCCGTGCCGCTCGGTAGCGCCGACTACCTTCCTTTCTCTCAAGCTAGGAGACTAGGTCGTATTCGATCCACCCTCTCGATACGAACGCGTGTTCTGTTGACACAGTTCCGTGCACGAGAGTATAAATCAGCTGTACACCTTGAATACACCTGCGGCAAGTACTCCAAGCCGTTTGGGCACTGGCTCCGTGTTAGCGCACGGGGCTTTTGTGCGTTTGCATAACCATCGAGAGTATACACACTGAATCGTCTAGCGCAAGGAACTCTACGCATCTTTGTGACAAACGGATGGTCTTGCCCGACGAATGGTATATTCTGGGCTGGAGACTCAATCGAACTAGCGCCTCGAGCAGACGGCCAGGAGCGGTATTGTGATCAAGGCGCTGAGCCGCTGCTCTAGCGCAACACGTTAGGCACATCAAGGGAGGCTCTGTGGACGCAGAGACCGGCAAGCGGCTGCTCCACCTGAAGGAGCAGATCGTTGCGAATTTTGACCACAGTGACTGGCAGACGATCGGTCTGCTCACAGGCCACTGGAACCTGATAGGCGGGCACTCGCGTCTGCTGCGGAGTCTGTCGTGGGGCGATGAAGACTACGCCGGCAATGTCATGACAATCCTTCTTGCTATCCAGGCTCAGGATTCGTCGGCGATAGCGGCGTTTGAGGAGTTCGTTGAGTCGAAGTACCCCGGGGAGGCAGTGTACGTGTCAGCCAAGCCTGCGGAGCGAAAGATCCTCTTCGCACCGAATGTGTTCGCCGTTCCCGAGTTGTCTGTAGAGCCGGATCTTGTGGCCGTGATGATGCCATTCGGTCGCGACTTCGACGGGGTCTTGATTGCC
>JAHIQC010000442.1 GCA_018902765.1 Actinomycetota bacterium
ACAAGCGCTCGAAGGGGACTGATGGCGACAAAGGGCAACTCACGTACTACGCGTTCCAAGAGCCGTTCTACGAAAGGGCGGGGAAAGGGAGCGCATTCCTCAACGTCCGTGCTGGATCAGGAGTCTCGTAACGACATTTACGGAGTCGTCCTGTCCGCGGTCGCCATCGCTATCGCTATCTCGCTGCTATCTCAGGGCACCGGCGCGATCGGCGCTGTGGTCGCTTCAGGTCTGCGAAGTGCTTTCGGTGTCGGCGCCTACATAGTCCCGGTGCTGACTCTGCTGTGGGGTGTGAGTTTCTTCGTTCGTGCCTTTGCCATCTCTGAGAAGCGCGTGGGTGCTGGCCTGGGCGTCATACTCCTTTCTCTTATTTCGATTTTCGCCGTCAACGTCCCACTAGCGTCCCAGTGGGAAGTCCTGACCGTGCAGACGCATGGCGGATTCACCGGAGCCGCTCTCGCTTGGGTTCTGCGGTCATTGGTCGGAGCTACGATCACATACGTTCTCTTGGGCGCGCTCATGTTGATCGGGTTGGTCGTTACAGGGCTCTCAATATCAGGAGTCGTCGAGTGGGTCTCCGGCATCTTCGCGGGGGCGCCGGACGAGGACCCAGTGCGCGTCACGAGATCCCGAGCTCCTCGCACCATGCCTCTTATCGGCGTGGACGATCCCGATATCCCCGACATTGCGCGTTCCGAGCCGGCCTCCAAGCGACGCTCGAAGTCGCCAGCCGAGGATCCAGAGTCGCGCAGAAAGACAGTCCCCGGGGTCGCCGCAGCGCCTCCGCGGTCAATGGAGGGCTTTGAGTTGCCATCGCCTGAGACACTGAAGCAGACCTCAGAGGTGGCCAGCCGACATCGCACGTCCGACAAAGAGCTCAAGCGCACCGCGACATTGATCGAGGACACGCTCGCGACCTTTGACGTGCCTGCACGAGTGATCGACTGGATTCCGGGCCCGACCGTCACTATGTTCGAGATCGAACTGCCGCGTGGGGTCAAGGTCAATCGAGTCACCACCCTGGCTGACGATCTCGCACTGTCCCTTGCAGCTCCGACTGTCCGCATCTTGGCGCCGATTCCGGGCAAGTCACTCGTGGGCATCGAAGTACCCAATGACATCCGAAGCACCGTGACACTGGGCGATGTTCTTTCCACAACGAGTGCCGGCGATGGCGGTCCCCTTCAGTTGGGGATAGGCAAGGACGTCTCGGGTGACAATGTCATCGCGGACCTGGCTTCCATGCCCCACCTACTGATTGCTGGCTCCACGGGAACCGGCAAGTCGGTGTGCATCAATGCGCTGCTCATGAGCATCTTGATGCGTGCGACTCCGAGTGAGGTTCGACTGATACTCATCGATCCAAAACGTATCGAACTGTCTTTGTACAACGAGGTTCCCCATCTCTATGTGCCGGTGGTAACCGAGTCCAAGGAAGCGGCAAGTGCGCTAGCCTGGGCTGTGAGTGAGATGGAGCGCAGACTCCGACTCTTGCAAAAGGCGGGCGTTCGCAATATCGCGATGTACAACACCATGGTGCATGAGAAGCGTCTGGACGAGGGCGTTGAGGCGCTGCCCTATTTGGTCATCGTGATCGACGAACTCGCCGACCTGATGATGGTGGCCGCCAAAGAGGTTGAGGATTCGATCTGTCGCATTGCCCAGCTTGCAAGGGCAGCAGGCATCCATCTGATCGTGGCCACACAGCGTCCTTCGACAGACATCATCACGGGCCTGATCAAGACGAACATAACAAACCGCATCGCGTTTGCGGTGGGTAGTAGTATCGACTCGAGGGTTATTCTCGATCAGCCTGGCGCCGAGAAGCTCGTCGGTCTTGGCGATATGCTGTTCTCTGTGCCCGCATGGCCCAAACCCAAGCGGATTCAGGGAGCCTTCGTGTCAGAAGAGGAAATCTCTTCAGTGGTCGAACACCTCAAACAGCAAGCCGCACCCGACTACCACGAGGAGATTCTGCACCTCAAGGTGTCTTCGGTCGGCGGCGGCGTTGATACAGGCGATGATGATGATCCGCTGCTGTGGGACGCGGCCGACATCGCGGTCACGAGCGGAATCGGTTCCACCTCTTTGCTACAGCGACGGCTCAAAGTCGGATACGCTCGAGCCGGTCGGATCATGGACATGCTGGAATCCAAGGGCATCGTAGGTCCGCCCGATGGCAGCAAGCCGCGCGACGTACTCGTGGACATCGAGGACCTAGAGGCCCTCAAGGCGTTCGAACGCCAAGATCAGCTGGAAGGGGGGGAGTAGGTGTCTGACAGACTTGGGCCGTCTTTGGCTTCGGCCCGACGCAAGCTCGGCCGCTCCCTGTCCGAGGCCGAAGCAGCCACCAAGATCCGCGGCAAGATGCTCGAGGCTCTAGAGCGAGGCGAATGGGACATTCTGCCCAACGAAGCCTATGTCCGCGGGTACATCATCAGTTACTCGAAGTTTCTCGAAGTCGACCCTGCGCCCTTGCTCAAAATGTATTCCGAGGAGACTGGGCATCTTACTAACCGCGAACGTATGCGACTGCCGGAGCAAGTCGTTCCTTCCCGTGAGCGAGCGCACCATATTCCGTGGCGCACAGCCGCCGTCATTGCAGGAGCCGCGGCGCTGATTGCCATCGTGATCTGGGGAATCGGCCGTTTCTCATCGGGGCCCGAGCCGTTGCCGCCGGTTCCAAACTTGCCGGAGACCTCTGCGACCACACCCGCGTCCGAGCCAACTGTGGCAGTTCCTGCAGTGAGCACTGATACTCCACCCGCCGACGAGGGTTCCTCGGTCGTCGGAGATGCTCCTGTGGTAGGAGAGCCGTTCAAGCTCAAGGTCGATGTTGCGAGCGATGGAGCCTCATGGCTGCGCGTGACTATCGATGGACTCAAGGCCTATGAGGGAACGCTTGCCGGAGGCCAGAGCAAGGAATGGGACGTCCAGGAGGAGGCCACGGTGAGAGTCGGCAAGCCGTCGTCGGTCACCGTTTCACGCAATGGGGAGACGCTCGCGATTCCCACGGCGGCTGAGACGCCGCAGATGACTATAACCGCCACGGACCCGGCACCCAGCAGCACCCAGCAATAGAGGTCGCCGTACGTGTCGGTGGTTCGGACTAGCATCTTCAGAAGAGAGAGGAAGATTCGGATCATGGCCAAGGATCAAAGTTTCGACGTCGTCTCCGAGGTCGATATGCAGGAAGTCGACAACGCTGTACAGCAGGCCGTAAAGGAACTCGTTCAGCGCTACGACCTCAAGGACACGGGATCGACCATCACGCTCGACAAGAGCGCAGCCACGATCGCGGTCACCGCTCCGAGCGATTTCATCGGCAAGCAGGTCATCGACGTACTGAGCACCAAGCTCATCCGTCGTGATATCGACCTGAAGGCACTGACATGGGGTGACATAGAGGCGGCGTCCGGCGGCACGATCCGACTCTCTGGAAGCATTGTCAACGGCATCGAATCGGACCTGGCCAAGCGCATCAACAAAGACATCCGAGATGAGAAGTTCAAGGTCAAAGTTCAGATCGAGGGCGAGAAGCTTCGGGTTTCCTCGGCAAGTCGTGACGCGCTTCAAGACGCCATCGCGTTTCTGCGCCAGAAGGACTACGGAATTCCGCTCCAGTACACGAACTACAGGTAGCCGCGTGGCCGAGAGCACCAAACCGGATCACATGGCGCGCGTTGCATTTGTCACTTTGGGCTGCCCCAAGAATGAAGTTGACTCCGATCGCATGATGGCAGCGGTGGAATCATCAACGCTTCTCTTGGTCGATGACATTGCAGACGCGGATGTCGTAGTCCTCAATACCTGCGGATTCATTCAAGATGCCGTCGAAGAGGGCGTTGAGGTGGCCATGGAGCTTGCCGCATGGCGCGACGCATTCCCGGATCGTAAACTCGTCATTGCCGGTTGCATGGTCAGCCGTTACGGTACCGATCTTGAGCAGTCACTCACGGAAGCCGATGCTTTCGTGCGGGTGTCCGATGAGGCAGGCATTGTTTCCGTTCTGGCAGAGGTAGTCGGCGGCGACGAGATAGCGCTGGCGTCGTCTACGCCTTCGGCTTCTGCCGATGAGCCCGTCGTGTCCCGCATGCCCGCAAGCGGACCATCCGCATACCTTCAGATATCAGATGGGTGCTTTCGTACCTGTACGTACTGCACAATTCCGTCGATTCGCGGCCCGTATCGCTCGCGTCCTTTACCAGAACTCCTGGACGAGGCTCGCTTTCTGATTGAGACTGGCGCTCGCGAGATCGTACTGATCGGGCAGGACACCTCGGCATGGGGTCGCGATCTGCCCGGGTCTGAAGTTCTGGCTGACGTGGTCAGTAGGCTCGCCGGGCTCGATGGGTTGAGCTGGTTGCGTGTCATGTACGTGCAACCGGATGGCGTCACTGATGAGCTTTTGGCCGCCATGGCTGCTCAATCCAACGTATGCCGCTATCTAGACATACCACTCCAACATGCAAGCGCCGATGTTCTCAAAGCGATGCACCGTTCTGGTTCGTCAGCTCAGTTCCTCGGCATGCTTGAGCGGATTCGCTCTTACATGCCCGATGCGGTCGTGCGCACGAGTGTGATCGCCGGCTTTCCTGGTGAGACGAGTGCCGACGTCAACGAGTTGATCCGCTTCATCCAAGATGCTGGATTCGACTACGTCGGGGTGTTCCCGTATTCCCCTGAGGACGGGACTGTGGCCGCGACACTGCCGGGGCTTCCGGCCAAGCGGACTCGCATTGCGCGAGCACAGCGCCTGCGTGATGCGGCGGACAAGGTGGGCGTGGAAGCGGCGGCCGCAAGAATCGGTTCCGTGGTGGAGGTTCTGTCCGAGGGTGTGGACGAGGAAGGTGTCCCTGTGGGACGCTGGCGGGGCCAAGCACCCGAAGTGGACGGCATTGTTCTGCTGGATCGCGAGGTCGAGCCGGGCGATATTGTCGCGGCTCGCGTCATCGACACCCTAGGGTACGATCTCGAGGCGGAGGTTCTGTAGAGTATGGCAAGCATCCCATTGAACTGGGCGAATCGTGTCACCATAGCGCGCGCCGCGTTCATTCCAGTCGTGGTCGTCGTTCTGCTTGCACGGCTGCCCAACTGGGGGCCGTGGTGGGCTGCTGGCCTGTTCACTTTGCTGGCCGCAACCGATGCCGTCGACGGCTATCTGGCTCGATCTCGAAATGAGGTCACGAACTTCGGAAAGCTCATCGACCCTTTGGCCGACAAGCTCTTGGTGACGGCTGCTCTGGTCTCATTGGTGGAGTTGGGCAGCCTGCCCGCTTGGGTCGCGCTTGTGATCATTTCGCGTGAGTTCATTGTTACGGGACTGCGCATGGTCGCAGTAGCCGAGGGCCAGGTTATCGCCGCAGGGTCTTTCGGGAAATTCAAGACGGTGATGCAAATCATCGCCATCGTCATGTTCATCGTGAAGGACTCGTCGCCTCTACTGCTGCTGGGTCAACCCCTAGCCGAAGCCTTTGGGGTTTTGAGTTGGGCCGTGATGATCGGTGCTTTGGTCGCGACGGTGTATTCGATGATTGACTACTTCCACCATGCGCGTGATGTCATCGAACTGGCGGAGCCCGAGTCGGAAACACCCTCCGGCTCGGGAGAGTGACCTTGTGATGGCGGCGAGTGCTGCCATCGTCACGGTCGGCACAGAGATCACGACCGGACTGAGACTGGACACCAACACCCGTGAGATCGCGGCAGCGCTCATGGGAGCTGGGTACGATACCAGGGAGACCGTGAGTCTTCCTGATGACCCCGATTTAGTCGCAACATGTCTCAGGCGCCTCGTGGCCGCCTATGACCTTGTGGTGGTCACAGGTGGACTTGGTCCCACGCATGATGACATCACCCGCGAGGCGGCCTCTGAAGCCCTCGGACTGCCCATGAGCGCAGACCCTGGTATCGCCCATGGCCTAGCACGCTGGGTACACCGCCACACTGAGCAGCGCGCCCGCGAGCAGGTTCTTCGGCAGGCCTTGGTTTTGCAAGGTGCAGAAGTTCTTGCCGCAACAGTTGGAACTGCGCCGGGCCAGGTCGTTCAGACACCGTTGGGGGGACGACTTGTCTTGCTCCCGGGTCCGCCCAATGAGATGCGGCCGATGCTCCAGGAGCTGTTTGCTCACAAGGTCCAGGGCTCCTCGACAGTGGTCGAAATTGCGTGCACGGGAATCTCGGAGTCCGATGCGCAGGTGGCAACTCAGGCTGCACTGGCTGAGCATCCGGGAGTCCGTCTTACGATTCTGGCGTCGCCCGCCGATGTCCACGTTGTTCTATTCGATGACGGGGCTGGCAACGAAGGCATCTTGCGTGCGGCCGAATCCGTTCGCGACGCGCTCGTGCCGTACTGGTATAGCGATGACGGCGCTTCACTCGCTTCAGTGGTGACCCGCTTAGCGCAGGCGCTGGGAATGACGCTAGCGGTGGCAGAGTCGTGCACCGGGGGATTGGTCGCAGCTTCGCTTACCTCGGTTCCCGGAGCTTCCTCGGTGTTTCGCGGTGGGGTGGTGGCGTACTCGAATGAGGTGAAGACCTCCCAGCTCGACGTGCCGGAGGCGCTCATTGCGAAGCACGGGGCGGTGAGCGGTCAGGTCGCCAGCGCTATGGCGCGCGGTGTGCTGAGACGTCTAGGTACTGACGTCTCTGTGGCGATCACCGGCATCGCTGGGCCCGACGGGGGTTCGGCGGACAAACCAGTGGGTACTGTATGGTTCTCAGTCGCTGATGCGTCAGGCGAGATTCCGGTCATGCGGCAGATGATCGGCGATCGCGACGGTATTCGAACACGCGCAACCATGTTTGCGCTCAACCTCCTGAGATTGAAGATTGCGGGGCACGAATGAGAATCTTCGTAGGTATTGATCTCCCAGAACAGTGGCGAGTGGCTCTAGCTGCTGGGGCCGAGGCCATACGACAGGCCGAGCCCGGTTGGGAGACGGAGAAGTGGGTTCTGCCCGAGAATCTACATGTCACCCTGAAGTTCATGGGCGATGTGCCCGATGAGTCTGTCGAGTTTCTCGGCCCCGATCTGGTCCGCGCACTCGAGGGGGTTCCACGTTTCACGATGCCCCTGCATCGCGCGCTTCTGCCCTCACCGGATTCCCGCAAAGTGTCGATGCTCTGGACGACTCTGAAAGATCCCGAAGGTGCCGCCGCCGGG
>JAHIQC010000443.1 GCA_018902765.1 Actinomycetota bacterium
ATGCCGGTGCTACCGCGCTCCGCAGGGCGCTCGTAGAGCAGCCGAACGGGGCCGACCACATTCAGCAGTAGCGCGACCAAGACCGCACCGATAATCGCATAACCCGCATACCACAGCACTCTGCGCAGGTTGGGACTCACTTCGTCTCCTCGATCAGACCGGATGCTCGGGGGCCGACGGTGTTACCCGCCGGCCCCTCCGCCTGTGTCCTTGAAATACTCGGCTGCGCTAGTTGGCCTTCTTGACCGCCAGCGACTGGTTCGAGTTGATGTAGGGATCCGAGAAATCGATCGACTGCTTGCGCTCGTCGGTGATGGTCATCGCGGAACCGACCATATCGAACTCGGAGCCAGCCTGCACGCCGGTGATCAGCGCGTCGAACTTGTAGCTCTTGAACTCGACGGTGAGGCCGAGCTTCTTGCCGATCGCGTTCATGATATCTACGTCAAAACCGACGGTCTTGCCATTCTCAACGTTCTCGAACGGCGGGTAGGCGGTGTCGGATCCGACGATGATCTTGCCAGCGGTCAGCGTCTTGGGCGTTGCCGCCGGCTCGGTGGCCCCGCTGGTGGCTTCGGGCATGCTCATGGGCTTGCCACCGAACCACAGCTCGTAGATCGTAGCGTACTCACCAGAGGCGATGATCTCGGCCAGACCCCAGTTCACAGCGTCGCGCAGCGCGGTGTTCTCTTTGCTGAACGCGTAGCCGTAGGTCTCGTCGGTCTTGATCTCTTCGACGATCTCAAGTCCACGGGCCTCGTCCTTGACGACGTCCTGCGAAATCGGGAGGTCGTTGATGACGCCAATGACGTCACCGGCCTGAAGGGCCGAGAAGGCAAGCAGGATATCGTCGTAAGGGACAACCTCGACGCCGTTGGGCTCAAGGTTCTCGGTCGCCCACGCTTCACCGGTCGTGCCGGACTGAACGGCGATCTTGTCGCCCTCGACCAAGTCCGCGACGCCCGTGACAGGGCCGCGCTCCTCGACGGCGGGTTCATCGGTAGCGGTGTCGTCCTTGGCTGAGCAGCCGCCGACGGCGAACATCGCCACAACGAGCACGAGCGCCAACATGAGAGCTAGTACTTTTCGAGCCTTACCCATGGTTCCTCCCTTGAGTCCAACAACGTTGGTGTTTCTGGCAACGGAACGAGTCCGCAACCCTTTCGATTGCACCCGACTAAGATACACCAAGGTTTGAGTACTGTGTATGCGCCCCCCACAGTATGCAGGTTTCGAAACTCTCTATGCATTCTGCCTGCAGACGCCTCTGCGCACAAGCCCTATGGGGTGGTCGACGCGTCGATACTCAAAGACCCTTCGAGGGTCTCAAGTACAGGCAACTCTCCAACCCACTTGGCGCGAATCGCGTCGAGCACACCGTCGGCCGCGAGCTTGTCGAGCGCAACGCGCACCGTCTCGGCAAGCTCGGTGTTATCGACCGCGGCACCAATCCCCAGAAGCTTCGCCTGTGTCGGCTGACCGGCGAAGCGAACGCCGGTGAAGTCGCGGGCGATATACGCCCCCACGAGAGCATCCGACGCAACCACGTCGATCTGTCCGGCGGCCAGTGCATCAAAAGCGGCGCGGATCGTCGGATACGCCTCTACAGCACTCTCGCCCAACTCGTACTCCAGGAGCCAAAACGACGCCGAGCCCTGCTGAGCCCCGATCCTAAGCGAGCCAAGTGAGCCAAGCGTAAGCAACTCGGCCGGCACGACGGGATCGGTGCCATCAGAGGTCTGAGCCGAAGCGCTCGCCTCGGGCGAGCCACTCGCGTCACCCGAAGCCACAAAGAATGCCGGGCCGCTCGAGACGTAGGTGCCAACGATCGTGGCACCAAGCACGGATGCCTCGTCTATTGGCATCGAGAGCACGATGTCTGCCGTGCCATCGGCCAGTGCTGTAGCGGCCTGGCTCGGCGCGACCTGCACGGTCTCAAGGCTGAGGCCAAGCTGCTCGGCAAGAGCGGCGGCCACGTCGATGTCCAAACCGGCCTGGCGGCCGTCATCCTTGCCCGCGTACGGAGGCACCTCGAAATCCACGCCGGCGACAAGTACGCCCGCGGTGGCGATAGCAGGGGGGGCGATCTTTGGCTCCATGACGGTCTCTGGCGCAGCGGGCGTACATGCCGCCATCGCCGCGAGTGCGAACACGAGAACGATCGCTGTGGTGAACCTCATGAATCCGCGCATTCGTGCCTCCCTGTGAGTCAGCGTTGCTTTCACCCGGCTGACCTGGTCTTTGACCCCACACTCGCATACCGGGGCTTCCGCTTGATGTGATCTCACTACCGGCCCTCTCGCCCGCCGACCTGGATGGTCGGACCGAGCGGTACGACTTACCCCTAAGATGCGCCATGCTCGCGCGGCGGTTGCCCGCCGGCTTACGTGGATCCTTTCGGCCGCATCTACCATGGACTAAGGCCGCTTGCGCGACCCGCAACCACAGACCCGAGTGAAAGCAGGGACGATTCTACCACGCGCCTACCATGCGCGAGCCAAGACCGCCGCTCGCACCTCATGAGCGCCTGCGGCCATAAGGACGCCAGCCGCCGCATCGAGCGTGGCACCCGTGGTGAACACATCATCGACAAGGAGTACCTGCCCACCGAGGAGTGCCTCAGGTATCGCCACAAGGGCCGAGGCCACGTTGGCCCGCCGCTCGGTGCGAGTGAGCCCGCGCTGATCTCGTGCACGAGCGTGAGAAAGCGCGTGCGCCTGTGGGATGCCCAGGTCGCGCGCCAACACCGCCGCCAGAGCATCGGCGTGATCGAATCCGCGTCGTGATACGGCCGCCTTGGAGGCCGGAATCGCGACGACGCACTGG
>JAHIQC010000444.1 GCA_018902765.1 Actinomycetota bacterium
GGCAGCGGGTTCGGGTCGTGGATCGCATACGCTACCGCGAGTCCGGTCACCCTCCCGGCGGTGAGCGGCGAACATACGGTCGTGGCGCAGTACCGTGACGCTGTGGGCAACGTTCTCGAACTCTCCGACACGATCCTGGTCGATCTTGTTGTGCCGGTGTGCGACCGTGTTTCGAGCAGCGATCGCTACGCCACGTCGATCGCGGTCAGCAAGGCGACATTCGCGAGCGCGTCGGTCGCCATCATCGCCACAGGCGAGGGATACGCCGATGCGCTTGGAGCTTCGGCGCTTGCGGGTGCCCATCATGCGCCGGTACTGCTCACTAGGCGTGACACGCTGCCATCAGGGCTCCTCGGCGAGCTTAATCGGCTTGGAGTGGGGCGTGTGATCGTTGTGGGTGGAACTGCAGCGGTGTCGCGCACGGTCTACGACGCAGTCGGCAAGGCCGGATACTTCATGCGACGCATCGCGGGACCGGATCGTTACGCGACGGCTGCCGCAATCGCGGCAGAGACGCTTACTGTTCGAACCGCGCCCGCACTCTCAGATACTGTGTTCATTGCGCGCGGGGATCACTTCGCCGATGCGCTCGCGATAGCTCCGGTTGCGTACGGCGGCCAGATGCCGGTGCTGCTGGTGACTCCGGGCGGCGTGCCGGCGGCTACTGCGGCCGCGATTAAGTCGGGGAGTTATACGCACGCCGTGGTTCTTGGCGGGGTCAATGCGATTCCGGTGTCCACGGCAGACGCGCTCGGTGTGTCCTACGAGAGGGTGTCGGGACCGGATCGCTACGGCACTGCCTCTGCGGTTGCGTCGTGGGCATCGGCTGAGATGATCAGCTCGTTTAGGACGGTGGCGGTGGCCACAGGGCTTGGTTTTGCAGATGCGCTGTCAGGGGGCGCTGCCACAGGTGAGCAAGGCGGAGTGTTGTTGCTGACCGCGCCGACTTCGCTTTCGGGAGCCACGCGCAGTGCCGTGCAGACGCACAGCACTGAGATCAAGCTGCTCAGAGTGCTCGGAGGGACAAGTGCGGTGAGTAGTGGAGTGAAGGTACAACTCGAGGCGCTACTAACGGACTAGCTAGGCACGCGATGCGACCTACAGGTACTGCCAAACGTCGTCGACGCCCGCTTCGGCAGCCGGGACGGCCTCGACGATCGTGCGCATGCGTGTGCCGGTCGAGGCGTCCATGATGCGCAGATCCATGACCTGCGGCTCGTCTACCCAGCGTCCTGCAGGATCCACCAGCGTCTTGACCCGAGGGTTCAGCAGGTCATCGTTGTTGACGCGGAACACGACAGCCGTGGTCCCGTCATCGAGCTTCACGACCGCGCCCATCGGATAGATGCCGAGCATCGCTACGAACGCCTTTGTCAGCGACGGGTCGTAGGCCTTGCCGCGACCCTGCATGAGCACGGCCAGCGCCTTGTCCGGGCGGATCTCGCGACGGAACGGCCGACGGGTCGTCATTGCGTCGTATGCGTCACACAAAGCGACCACCTTGCTGAACAGATGCTGTTCCTGCGCGGCGTCCACGGCGGGGTAGCCCTGCATGTCGTGGCGAAGGTGGTGCTCATAGGCCACGATCATCGGCATTTGGTCCACGAGCTGGATGCGCTTGAGCAGATCCGCACCCTCAGTCGCATGGCTCTTCACGATCAGCCACTCGTCGCCCGTGAGCGGGCCCTGCTTGTTCAGAATATCCTCAGGGATGCGTACTTTGCCAAGGTCATACAGGAGCGAAGACAGGCCCAACGAGTGGAGCGTCTCGGCATCGAGCCCAAGAGCCGCGCCCAATGACAGCGACAGGATGCACACGTTGATCGCATGGTTGAGGGTGTAATCGTCATGCCCCTTGATCGCGGTCAGACCAAGCACTGCAGCAGGGTCGTGGAACAGCGAGTCGAGCAGCGCATTGACCACCTGCTGCAACGCATTCACCTCGAACACCTTGCCGAGTTTGACCTGGGTCTCCACGTCGCGCATGGCCACTGCGCCCTCGTCGTAGATCTCGCGAGCCTTCATCTTGTTCTCGCGCTGCTGCGCCTCGCGATCGCTTTCATCCAATGTGGTCGTCTCGGCGATGCTCAGGTGGCGCGCACCGGATGTCTCAAGGAATATCCTAGCGTCTTCGATCTCGTGGATCTTGGTGTCCGACAGAAGCCCCGCAAGCGCCGCGGCGTCGGGCTTCTCGAAGCCCTCTTCAAAGGTGAGCGCCGAAATGCCGCGTTCTAGCAGGTCCTCCACCAGCTTGCGGTACGTCACGCTCTCCTCGGGAAACACCTGGTTTTCCA
>JAHIQC010000445.1 GCA_018902765.1 Actinomycetota bacterium
GGTACCGTCAAGTACAAGACAGTTACTTCTTATACGTTTCTTCCCCGCTGACAGGTTTTTACACTCCAAAGAGCTTCATCATCCACGCGGCGTTGCTGCGTCAGGCTTTCGCCCATTGCGCAAAATTCCCCACTGCTGCCTCCCGTAGGAGTCTGGGCCGTGTCTCAGTCCCAGTGTGGCCGATCAGCCTCTCAGCTCGGCTACCCATCGTCGCCTTGGTGAGCCATTACCTCACCAACAAGCTAATGGGCCGCGGGCTCATCCCCTGCCGCCGGAACTTTCCCGAACCGACCATGCGGTCAGTGCGGAGTATCCGGTATTAGCTCAAGTTTCCCTGAGTTATCCCGAGGCAGGGGGCAGATTGCCCACGTGTTACTCACCCGTTCGCCACTCTATACACCCCCGAAGGGGCTTTAATCGTTCGACTTGCATGTGTTAAGCACGCCGCCAGCGTTCATCCTGAGCCAGGATCAAACTCTCCGTTTAATATGGAACGGACCGAAGTCCGGTTACCACGAAGAACGATCCGGTTCTATCCGGACGGTCCACCTGCTGCCAACACGGGGGTGCTGGAGTGGTATGGACCTGTTTTTTGTCGATCGGATTGGCCTTTTGACGGACCCTCTCGATCGACGATTTAATGTGATTCGCGTTTCGCGAACCATACTGGCTTGTCACAGTATCCGGTTTTCAAGGTTCAAGCGCGGCGGGAAAAACCATTGTTACCCTGCGGTTTTGTCCGCCGTCGGTATGCCGTCCGGTTCGGGCGACGAATGAATACTTTACTCATCGCGCCCTAGCCTGTCAACACTTTCTTTCAAGAATCTCGAGGTCTCTTTCAGCACCATGTCCCGGAGATAGAAACGCCTCCCGGGTTGCTCCCGAGAGGCTAGTCGTCAGGCGGCAGGCCGCTAGCCCCCGTAAGGGCTCGGCCACGCTTTCAGATCGACTCCCGAGTGCGGAACGTCAATGTCAACCTCGAATCCGATTCCTTGCGGAAGAACGGCTCGCACATCCTACCATCGTCATATGAGACATGCAATAGAATCCGTGGACGTTGTTTATACCCGGCCTGTCTCACAGGAAAACCCCAGTTCAGAGCATGCGTGTGGCTCGAAAATGGGTGCTCGTGAAGTCCCATACGGCCTGTCTGGGCAGGCCGTTCGCGTATCTTGGTCGCCGAGTCAGGCCGAGAGCACCCGGGCATATCGGCGCTTCCCCACCTGAACCACTCGGCCTGCGATGGCTTCACCTGGCATGTCGTAGTCACCCTGCGACAACGGTTCACCGTCCAGCTTGACGGCACCTTGGTCGATCATTCGTCGGCCCTCAGCGTTGGAGACGACCAGTCCCAGATCCTTGAGAAGGGCCGGAATGTGGACTTCCTCGGCAAGTGAAAGGGTCACTTCTGTGACGTCTGTCGGGATGTCGTGCTGCTTGAAGACGCGATCGAAGGCCGCTTCGGCCTCATGCGCCTCTGCTTCGCCGTGGTACAGCGCCACGATTTCGCGTGCGAGGCGTCGCTTGATCTGATTCGGATGAAGCGAGCCGTCAGCCAGGCCGGTCTCGATACCGTCGACTTCGTCCACGTGCAGCGGGGTGCACAGGCGGTAGTACTTGGCCATGAGTTCGTCGGGGATCGACATCGCCTTGCCGAACATCTCGGCGGGCGGATCGGTCAGCCCGATGTAGTTGCCATAGGATTTGCTCATCTTCTGCACGCCATCGGTGCCCTCAAGGAGCGGCAAGGTGAGGCAGACCTGTGGTTCCATGCCGCTTTTCTCCATAAGCTCGCGGCCCGCGAGCAGATTGAAGAGCTGATCGGTGCCCCCAAGCTCCACGTCAGCCTCGATAGCGACCGAGTCGTAGGCCTGAGCCATGGGATACAGAAGCTCGTGGAGCGAGATGCCGACGCCTTCTCGATAGCGCTTCTGGAAGTCGTCGCGCTCGAGGATGCGCGCCACCGTGAACTGACTCGAGAGCCGCAGCACCCCCTCGAAATCGAGCTTGCCCAGCCACTCGGAGTTGCGGCGCATCTCTGTGCGCGCGGGGTCGAGGATCTTGTACGCCTGCTCTATATAAGTAGTAGCGTTCGCGTCGATCTGTTCCCGGGTGAGCGCCGGCCTTGTCGTGGATCGACCACTGGGATCGCCGATGAGTGCCGTGAAGTCCCCGATGATGAGCACGACCTGGTGCCCGAGATCTTGGAACTGACGGAGCTTCCTCAAAGGAACGGCGTGACCGAGATGCAGGTCCGGCGCCGTGGGATCCACTCCGAGTTTGATGCGCAGCGTGCGCCCTGATTCCAGCTTCTTGCGAAGATCGGCCAATGGGACGATGTCTGCAGTCCCACTGTCGATCACGTGAATGATGTCGTCGGTTGCGCTGTCGGGCACGTGGGGGCCTCCTCGTGGGTGACAGGGCCGTCGGCGCGCACTCGCGGTTACCGAACCGACAACCCGCCAACCCTATCTGGCGTGCGGTTTGCACGTCATACTAGCACGAAGAACCGA
>JAHIQC010000446.1 GCA_018902765.1 Actinomycetota bacterium
AGCGTCGAACATGCCCGCCATGCGCTTGCTCGTCGAGTCCGCCTTGAGTGAGAGCGCCAGCACGCGGATTCGCGTTGCTTCATCGAGACGCAGAAGCGCCTCGGCCACGCGCTGAGCCGCGATCTCCCGCGTGGCCTCCTCGAGGGCGTCGATGGCGGTCTGGACAGCGTCCATGCCCTCGCCCTCGCCGGCGGAACGAGACCACTGCTCCGCAGCGACCACCGCCTCGCGACCGATGTCCTCGAGCGGCGCGCTCGTGAGATCGAGGCCAAGCAGCCCCTCTTCGCCGGAGGCACGCAACGAGACCTCGATCACGGCCATGTGGGTGACCCCTGCGCGCACCAGCAGCGCACGGACGCCCTGTTGGCGTACCGCGGAGGGTTCGGAGTTCGCGATGCCGATAAATGAGATCGTCTCGGTGGCGTTCATCCCAGGCGCGATGATCAGTTGCCCGACCTGCATCGCATGGAGTGTCTCGGCAAAAACGGTGATCTGGTTTTGACCGGCCGCCAAAGTGACCTCGCCGATCTTGATCTCATGAGGATCGACGCGGTAGCGCAATGGGCCAACGGTGCCGGTGACCTCGTTGGCACGATCCACAAAGCGGGCGATGGCAGCCGCAGGAAGCTCGCTCGAAGGCGGGTAGAGGCGCGCAGAGTTGGCGGCTCCGGCGAGTAGCCGGACGACCTCTTCGGCCAAGGGGTGACCCTCGGTCTCCACGCGCACCTCCTAAGGGGAATGAAACTCCTATATGTCAATGCTACCCCTAAGTATCGGCTAGTCCGCGCTCTTTCGCGCGTGACGTAGCGCACGTCATAGGCGTTAATTAGACATGATGGGTTCGGGTAATAGGCCGATACATAGAACAGACCACTAAAATCGGGCTTACTGCCATCTACCGAGGAGACACCTGCGCGTGGCCCTTCGCAGCGACACGTACTATCGTAGCTTGGCCGACAAGGCCCTCAAGGACGCCGGATTCGTAGAACCACCGGTGCCCATCGAGGATCTTGCCGCACGCTTCTCCATACCCGTGCGCTTTTTCGCGATGCCGGAGTTCTTCTCCTCGGCGATCATTGCCGAGGATGGCATGCCGGTCATTGTTGTGAACTCCGCGAAAGACGAATCGACTCGCCGTCGTGCAATCGCGCACTCGCTGGGACATCTACTGGTGGTGCTTAACGATCCCGAGGGTTCCTACGAACGCACCATCGGCGATCACCCCGATGCCGATACGGTTGCTGATGAGCTTCTTACCCCTGCATTCATGGTCATCGACCAGTCTCAGAAGTGGTTCAATGACTATCGCTACCTTGCGCGGCTGTTCGGTGTCTCGGAGCAAGAGATGCTGCGTAAGATGGTGCAAATGGGCATCATCCAACAGCGCGGGATCCTGTGGGACTACTGATATGATGCGTGGGGCGCTCCGGCAGCGCCTTTCAAATCCGAGGGAGGGCACATGCGAACCTCGTACGCAGTCGGCATCGATGTCGGCGGTACACGCATAGCGGCCGGTCTGGTCGAGCGGAAAGGCCGCACGATCAAAGAGGCGAAGGTGCTGACGCCCAAGGGCGGGCCTTTCGCGGTTGTCGACGCGATCATCGAGCTGGTGGATCAGGTGAGCGCCGGAGTACATCCGAGCGAGATCGCCGGCATCGGCGTTGGCCTGCCTGCGCAGATCGACTTCATGCGCCAAAGCGTGGAGTTCTGCACGAACCTGCCTTTGGCTGGCGTGGATGTGCGCGCGCTCATCATGTCGCGCGTGCGACAGCAGGCGACCATCGACAACGACGGTAATCTCGCGGCGTTCGGCGAATTTCGCTACGGCGCGGCCAAAGGTATGCGCGACTTTCTCATGATCACGTTGGGAACCGGCGTTGGCGGCGGCATGTTCTTGGCCGGAGAGCCGTATCGCGGCGCACGCGGACTGCGCGGGGAGGTCGGGCACATGGTGATCCAAATGGACGGCCCTCCGTGCCCCTGCGGAGGTCGCGGCCACATCGAGAGTTATCTCGGCCGTCCAGCGATAGCCGCCATGGGACGCGAGTTGGCCAAGTCGTTCAAGGGCCGGGCTGTCTTGGAGCAAGCCGGTGGAGATATCGACACCATCACCGCCGAGGACGTGATCAAGGCCGCGCTTCTTGGCGACGAGCCCGCCACTTCTCTACTCATGGATTCCGGCGTTGTCCTGGGTCGCGCCCTGTGCGGGCTCGTGAACCTGCTCAACCCCCAGATGATCGTGGTGGGCGGTGGAATCGGCGAGGCCTGTGGTTTCATGGTCGAAAGGGCCGCACAGGTGATCGCCGAGGAGAGCCTGGCGGGACGCCGTGACGTGCGCGTGGTGCAGGCCGAACTTGGTAATGACGCGGGGCTTCTCGGAGCGGCTGCTCTGGCATTCGATGAGCACGACTCCCGTGAAGGTCTCGCTCGCTAGAAGGAGGCAACATGTCCGAGGAGGCGTTCGAGTCCCTCGAGGATCGTATCGATTATCTTCGTCGCAAAGTCGCTCGCGAGAAGCTTGATGTGCCCGATGATGTCATCGAGTATCTCGCGTCGCGTGGCAAGACGGCGCACGGCCTGAAGGGCTCGCTACTCAAGGCCTTCGCGTTGGCCTCGATGGGGCACCGGCCGCTCGACATGGAGATGGCTCGCGCGGCGCTTGGTGAGACGGAGCCGGAAGCCAAGCCCGTGCCCGTCGCAGCACCCGCGGCGAAGCCCGCGCCCGTCGCGCCGCCGGCACCCAAACCTGCGCCGGCACCCAAACCGGTGGCAGCACCCGAGCCTGCACCCGAGCCTGCCCCCGCGCCCAAACCCGCGCCCGCACCGCATGCTCACGCGCCCCGCGACGAGGCACCGGCAACTCTCTTCGGCGGATTCGGAGAGTCCGAGACGGTTCGCGCGGCCGCGCCCTCACACGCGGCGGGGACCAGATCCAAGGTCTACTTCGCTCCGATGCGCACGACGACCAAGAAATCGCTCGTAGTGCGCGTGGGCTCCTTGCTTGAGCGTGCGGGGCTGGCCGACGCGATCAGCCAGGACGATCTGGTCGCCGTGAAGCTGCACTTCGGCGAGCGGGGCAACACCGGATTCGTACAGCCGATCTTTATCCGGGAGATCGTGCATCGCATCAAGCAGGCGGGCGGCAAGCCCTTCCTGACTGACGCGAACACCTTGTACCGCGGTCAGCGGTTCAACGCAGTCGACCACCTGTCGTGCGCGGTTCACAACGGATTCGCTTACTCGACTATCGAAGCCCCGATCATCATCGCCGATGGGCTCGATGGTCGTGAAGCGGTCGACGTTCCGATTTCAGGCGGCAAGCATTTCGACAGCGTCCGCATCGGTTCGGCGGCAGTACACGCGGACGCGATGGTCGTCGTGACCCACGTCAAGGGACACGAGGCCACGGGCTTTGGCGGCGCGCTCAAGAATGTGGGCATGGGACTGGGCTCGCGCAGCGCCAAGCAGCGCATGCACTCCGATTTCATTCCCGAGGTCACGCCCGAGAAGTGCACCGCATGCAAGCGGTGCGTGCAGTGGTGTCCGGTGGACGCGATCACGATCGGTCCGGACCGGGTCGCTGTGGTCGACTATGAGCTGTGCTACGGATGCGGTGAGTGCGTTGCGAGCTGCGCATACGCCGCAATCGCCACGCAATGGAAGACCACGCCCGAGGACATCCAGGAAAAGATCGCCGAGCACACCTTGGGCGCGCTTGCGGGCAAGGACGGCAAGGTCGTGTACGTCTCATTCCTCACCAACATCTCGCCTGACTGCGATTGCTGGAGTTTCTCGGACGCCAGCATCGTGCCTGATATCGGTGTCTTGGCCTCGATGGATCCCATCGCCATCGACCAGGCTGCGTACGACATGGTCACCGCCGCGACGGGCCTTCCCGGCTCTCGAGGCGAGGGCATGTCCTCTGGCAAGGACAAGTTCGCCAGTATCACCGGTATCGACGGCACCATCGCCATGGCGCATGGCGAGAAGCTCGGGCTGGGCACGCGCCAGTACGAGATCGTGGAGATTGCCTGATCGTTCAGGGGTCGCCCGGAACCATGCCGGGCCAGAAGGGGGAGCGCGTGATTCGCTACGGCAAGATTCTGGCTGACGCTTGGCGTCTCACCTGGCGCTCCTGGGCGATGTGGGGCTGGCTGGCGATCGGGTACGGAGTGAGCCTTCTGGCAATGCTGCCGGTGATTGGGCTG
>JAHIQC010000447.1 GCA_018902765.1 Actinomycetota bacterium
GGCCACGAGGCCTGCGATATGCGCCATGTCCACCAACAGTACAGCCCCAACCGCCTTGGCAACCGAGGCGAACCGTTCGAAATCGATAACACGCGGATAGGCACTCGCCCCCGCGATGATCATGCGAGGCTTGTGCTCGTGTGCCAGGCGCTCCATCGCATCGTAGTCGATGGTCTCGGTCTCCATGTCCAAACCGTACGGGACGATGTTGAACCACTTGCCCGAGAAGTTGACGGGTGAACCGTGGGTCAGATGGCCCCCCATCGCCAGGTCCATACCGAGCACGGTGTCTCCGGGGTTGCACACTGCGTAGTAGACGGCCATGTTCGCCTGTGCGCCCGCGTGGGGCTGCACATTTGCATGCTCGGCACCGAACAACTCACACGCACGATCTCGCGCGAGGTTCTCCACAACGTCGACGACCTCGCATCCGCCGTAGTAGCGCTTACCGGGAAGCCCCTCGGCATACTTGTTCGTAAGGACCGTGCCGGTCGCCTCCAAGACTGCCTGGGAAACGAAGTTCTCGCTGGCGATGAGCTCGATCGTGCCGCGCTGGCGCGCGAGTTCGGCTTCGATGGCAGCGGCGATCTGAGGATCTTGACCCTGGATGTGCTTCAACGTCATGCCTTTGACTCCGTCCATGTCGAATACGTGCGATGCGCGCCCGAGGCGCGCGTCAGTCCTTGTGTTCGATACCATCAATCTTGGCGACCCTGCCCGCGTGACGGTCCCCGCCGAACTCGGTGCCCAAGAAGATGTCCAGAATCTCCTGATTGACCCCCACGGGAACGAACCTTCCCGACACAGCAACCACATTCGCGTCGTTGTGCTCGCGTGCAAGCGCCGCAAACTCGGGATCGGTCACGTTTGCTGCTCGGACTCCGTCCACCTTGTTGGCCGCCATGGCCATGCCGATTCCCGTGCCGCAAACGAGAACACCACGTTCGGCCTGGCCCGCGGCGACGCTGCGAGCCACCTTTTCGGCGTAGTCCGGATAATCAACCGACTCAACACCCGAATTCGTGCCCATGTCGACGACGTCGAACCCCTTCTCGACCAGATGCGCCTTCAGGCGCTCCTTCTGGTCGAATCCGGCATGGTCACTGCCGATGGCGACGCGCATGAGTCAGTCCTTCCGACGGGTGGCCGAGCGTGCAGATTGTACCGCAACCATTCATGAAATGCGGCAGACGCAGACGCCGGACCAGCTTCGGCCCGGCGTCGATCACACAGTGCACTGCAAACGCCTAGGCGCCTCCCGAAGCCGCCTGCATGATCGCATCGGCGGGAATAGCACCCTCACGCAACACGACAGGCTTTTCGCCTGTGCAATCCACTACAGAGGAGGCCTGCTTGTGCTCGGTCTCCCCACCGTCAAGCGATACATCAGCCGCTGCGATAATGCGCTCCTCAACTTCTGCAAACGAACTCGGAGCAGGCACGCCGCTCGTGTTTGCACTCGTGGCGATGATAGGGCCTCCGGAGGCCTGGATAAGCTCCATCACGACTTCGTGGTCGGGCGAACGCAGCGCAACCGTATCGTCCGTGGCGCGGAAATCCTTGCCCACCACATCGGAGGCCTTTACAACCAGCGTAAGCGCACCGGGCCAGAACGCCTTGGCTAGATTATGAGCGTATTCGGGTACGTCGACTCCGTACTTATCCAACAACGCGTCGTCGTCTTCGATCAACCAGGGCAGGGGTTTGTCCAGGGGACGGACTTTGATCTCGAATATCTCATTGGGGCCGAAACACGAATGTGCTGAAGCACCGATGCCATAGACCGTCTCAGTCGGAAAAACAACAATCCCGCCGTCCCTGAGCACTGTGGCGGCGAGATTGATGACTTCCGCGGACGGCCTGTCCGGGTCGATACGAAACACCTTGCTCATACAACCGCCTCCGTTCTGTGCCATGCCCTGGCATCAGAGGTTACTTGCGCAGGTAGCCGATCGCGACGCGGTCCCGGCCCGCAAGATCCCTCACGGTTCTTATACCTTCATACCACTCTGACATGTGTTTGACAGCATTCTGCACACAACCTTCATCGAGTTCTATCGCCAGCATGCCTCCCGGACGCAGCCAGCGGGTCGATTCCTCCATGATGCGACGTGCGATCACGAGACCATCGGGCCCGCCATCCAAGGCAAGATGGGGCTCGAACCCGAGCACTTCGGCGGGCAGGTCGGGCAGGTCCGCGCTGGGGATGTACGGTGGATTTGAAATCACTAGATCCACCTTCCCTAAGAGGTGCCTGTCGACCACAAGGACTTCCAGCGGCGAGAAGAGATCTCCTTGGAACACCTCGACTCGATCCGAGAGTCCCAGTCGTTCTGCATTCGCCACTGCGGTGGCCACCGCCAGCTCGGACAGGTCCGTGGCCAGAACGCGAGATGTGGGCTCTTCCTGCGCAATCGAGCACGCGATCGCACCCGATCCTGTGCACAACTCGATGACCAGCTGGGATTCAGTCCCCACATCAGCAGAATCGCTCTCTGACAGCTTCGGCCGGCTAGTGCCGCGCAGAAACTCGAGCCCCTCGCCTACAAGGGTCTCAGTTTCAGGACGCGGGATGAAGACGCCCGGCACCACGCGGACCACGAGGTGGCGAAAGGCCATCTCGCCTGTTACATACTGGAGCGGCTGTCCCTCGGCGCGACGCTTGACTCCCTCACGAAGTGCGGCCCGCTCCTGGGGCGTAAGGGGCCTGTCGTGATATGCGTAGATCTCCACCCGCGACAACCCGGTCGCGGCCGACAGCAACCACTCGGCGCTGCGGCGGGGGTGCTCGTCACCTTTGCCATCGAGGTACCCGAGTGTCCACTCAAGCGATTCTTTGAGTGTCCAGATGTGATCCGCAGTCATGCTCGAAGGCCCGACCGCTACCGGCCGACGGCCGCGAGGCGCTCGGCGCGGTCGGCGGTCACCAGAGCATCCACCAGGTTGCCGACGTCGCCAGCCATGATGCCCGGGATGTTGTGTACGGTGACACCGATTCGGTGATCGGTGACGCGATCCTGAGGGTAGTTGTACGTGCGGATCTTCTCGGAGCGGTCTCCCGATCCGATCTGACTGCGACGCTGAGCGCCCAGTTCAGCCTGCTGACGCTCGAGCTCCTGCTCGTAGAGCCGTGCGCGCAGAACCCGCATCGCAGCTTCACGGTTCTGGAGCTGGGACTTCTGGTTCTGAGACTGCACGACAAGGCCACTCGGGAGGTGAGTGATGCGCACCGCGGAGTCGGTGGTGTTGAC
>JAHIQC010000448.1 GCA_018902765.1 Actinomycetota bacterium
CCTCAAGTATGTTCTTGATATCAGCGTACACCGCATCGACGGCTCGGTTTCCGTCAATGGAGTGAAGCAGCCCCATGTCCGAGTAGAACGGCACGAGTTGCGAGGTGATGGCGTCGTAGTCATTGAGGCGCTTGGTCGCGGCCTCAACAGTGTCATCGTCTCGCTGGTAGACCTCGCCGCCGCAGGAGTCACACACGCCTTCGGACTTGGGCATCTGTCCCATGACGTTGTAGATGCTCCCACACGCCTTGCACTGGCGACGAGCCGTGAGCCGCTGCATGAGGATGTCACGAGGGACCTCCATTGCCACGACCGCATCGAGCGCCTTGCCCATGGACGAGAGAGCGCTGTCGAGGGCCTCGGCCTGTGGAAGCGTCCTCGGGAAACCGTCAAGCATGAACCCGGCATCGCAGTCAGGCTGAGCAAGGCGATCCTTGACCATCGCGATCACGACTTCGTCTGGGACGAGTTGGCCCGCATCCATGTAGCGCTTGGCCTCAAGGCCAAGCGGGGTACCTTCGGTCACATTCTTGCGGAAGATGTCGCCGGTGGAGATGTGGGTGAGGGCATAGTCCGCCACGATTCTGGCAGCCTGAGTGCCCTTACCCGCGCCTGCAGCGCCCAACAGCACGATGTTCATCGGGCCCCTCTCTCGTTCCGATGTCCTACTTGAAGAAGCCGTCGTAGTGACGCATCTTGAGCTGGCTCTCGATCTGGGTCATCGTCTCAAGCGCAACGCTCACGAGGATGAGGATCGAAGTGCCGCCGAACTGCTCGAGGATCGTCACATCGGTGAGACGGAACACCACGGTCGGACCAATGGCGATCGCGGCCAAGAACATAGCACCGGGCAACGTTATCCGATTGAGCACATTCTCGATGTAGTGGACTGTCGCGTTACCGGGACGCACGCCCGGAATGAAGCCACCGTTCTTGCGCAGGTTGTCCGCCAGGTCGATCGGGTTGAACACAAGGGCGGTGTAGAAGTATGCGAAGAACACGACGAGCGTGGAGTACAAGACGTAGTACAACCATCCGCTCGACAGCGCATTGCCGAACCTCTGAAGTGTGGCGTTGTTGATGATGATCGCGATCTGCGCTGGGAAGAACAGCAGCGCGGAAGCGAAGATGATCGGAATGACGCCGGAGCCGTTGACCTTGAGCGGTATGTAGGTTCCCGAGCCGCCGTATACCTTGCGGCCAACGACGCGCTTGGCATACTGCACCGGAATACGGCGCTGACCACGTTCCATCGTCACGATGGCCGCGATAACGAATACGAACAGCACGAGCGTGAACAGTGCCATGCCGACGTTACCGACCCTCATCGTCTGATAGACAGCCGAGGGGAACCTGGCGACGATGCTCGTGAAGATGAGCAAGGACATGCCGTTGCCGATCCCTCGCTGGGTGATGAGCTCACCCATCCACATGATCATTGCGGTACCCGCAATGAGGGTGATGACGACGACACCGTTGGTCACGATATCCATGCTGGGACGACCCGCTGACGACAAAGCGCTACGGAACACGCCGAGGAGAGCGATGGACTGCAGCAGCGCGATGGCAAGGGTCAGATAGCGCGCCCACTGGGTGATCTTGCGCTGTCCGGTCTCGCCCTCTTTCGACCAACGCTCGAGCGTCGGGATGACGCCTTGCAGCAGTTGCATGATGATGGTCGCCGTGATGTACGGCATGATCCCGAGGGAGAAGACCGCGAACTGCTCAAGCGCACCGCCAGAGAACATGTTGAGCACGCCCAGGGTCGCCTGACCCTCGATGATGCTCTTCACGGTTGCGGCGTCGATACCCGGCACCGGAATGAACGAACCAACTCGATACATCGCGATGATAATGAGCGTGAAGATGATCTTGCGACGCAGTTCCGGTACCCGGAATGCATTCGCGAGCGCGGTTATCACAGCGCCTCGACCGTCCCTCCGGCCGCCTCGACCTTCTGGCGGGCCGCTGCGGAAACCTTGTCGACTTTGATGGTCAGCTTCTTGGTGATCTCACCGTCTCCGAGCACCTTGACGGGAGCCTGCTTGGACTTGATCATGCCAGCGGCAAACAACGAATCGATGTCAACGACGTCGCCTTCAGCGAAGCGATCCTCAAGGCGAGAAACGTTGACGATCACGTACTCGATGCGAAAACGATTCTTGAAGCCCGGAAGCTTCGGAAGGCGCATGTGAAGCGGATTCTGTCCACCCTCGAATCCAGGACCCTTGCCGCCACCGGCACGAGAGTTCTGGCCGTTATCGCCTCGACCGGCGGTGGAACCGTGACCGCTACCATTGCCGCGACCGACACGCTTTCGCGACTTGCGCGAACCCGGGGCCGGGAAGAGATCGTGTATCTGCATTTCTTGGTGCTCCTTTTCTCGCTCGCCGAGAGGGACCGTGCCCCCTCGCTGCCGGCTGCTCGCCGCCGACTGACTTCAAGTGGTGGGCGGGGTAGTCCCCCGCCTCATGCATGCGAGAGCTCTAGAGCTGCTCGACCTTCACCAGATGCTTGACCTTGAAGACCATGCCGCGAATCACGGCGTTGTCCTCCTGGTCGATGGTGTCATTGATACGCTTTAGTCCAAGGGCGCGCACCGTTGCCTTCTGATCCTTCGGGCAGCTGATGACGCTCCTGACTTGAGTGATACGAATCTTGCCAGCCATATCGGGACTACTCCTCCCAACCGTAGATCTGGCCCACGGTCTTGCCACGCTTGCGCGCGATCTCCTCGGGGCTCGAAAGTTCCTTGAGTCCCTGGGCTGCAGCCTTGACCATGTTCAGGGCGTTGTCAGTGCCGAGCGACTTGGACAGGACATCACGGATTCCCGCGAGCTCGAGAAGAGCTCGCACCGGGCCGCCGGC
>JAHIQC010000034.1 GCA_018902765.1 Actinomycetota bacterium
AACGGTGGGATCGTCAGTGGGAAACCCTCTCGCAGAGACAGATCGCGCAGGTGCTCCTCGATGTGACCATGGTCCATGCCTGCGGCTTCAAGCTCGCTGACGTTGTGCCCCTCATCGGGCATGTCCGGCCTCAGCTCAAAGGGCACGAGCACGATGTCCACATCTCGCTCACTCACCAGCCGATCGAACCTGAACTGGTCCACGTAGCAAAAGGGGCACGCATAGTCGTAAAAAAGCAGTATCCGCGGTGCGATCTTGGGTTCGCTCTCTTGCGCGTTACTGGTCAGCTCAGACTCAGGAACCATTACCACTCCCCTTGGGCTCGGGCTCACTCGATGATGCCGAGTGCTTCGCCGCAACGCGAACACGCGCCATCATGCGTGTGCCTCGCTAGTATGGTGTACCCCGTTCGGCTCATGGCAACCGCGCCGCACTTGGGACAATGCGTGTCCTCGGCATCATTTTCGTCAACGTTTCCGAGGTAGACGAAGTGCAACCCAGCCTCGCGACCGATTTTGCGCGCGAGATGTAGGGTCTCAATCGGAGTCGGCTGCAGATGGGCGAACTCGAGATACGGGAAGAAGCGGGTGATGTGCCACGGCGTCTCGGGTCCCAGCTTCTCGGCTATCCATGAGGCCATTGCCGCGAGTTCCTCGGCCGAGTCATTGACCGACGGGACCACATTCGTGACCACTTCGACATGCATGCCCCAGTGATGCTTCGCGCGCTCAGCCGCAGCCATCACAGGTTCTGCCGATGAGACGTGGCACAGCCTCTTGTACGTCTCGTCAGTTGCGCCCTTGAGGTCCACACGCCATACATCAATCAACTCGCCGAAGAGGTCGAGGCCTTCTGTGGTCACGTAGCCATTCGTCACCATCACGGTGAACAAGCCTGCCCGCCGACACGCGCGGGCAACGTCTACCACGTACTCAGCCCAGATGATCGGTTCGTTGTAGGTGAAGGCCACTCCTGGGCAGCGGTACTTCTCGGCCATATCCGCGATCATCGAAGGTGAGACTGTGTGGAGCACGTCGGTCGAGTTCGGGTTGCTGCGGCTGATTTCCCAATTCTGGCAGTGCCCGCATCGCATGCTGCAACCGACACTGCCTATCGATAGCACCGAAGAGCCCGGGTGGTAATGGAACACGGGCTTCTTCTCGATGGGATCTGCAGCGATTGAGGAGACACGACCGTATGTGAGTGCCACGAGGCGGCCGTCGACGACTTGGCGCACCCCACATATCCCGGTGTGGCCCTCCGAGATCGAACACAGATTGGGACACAGACGACATAAGACACGGTCGCCTTCAAGCTCCCAGAGCGCTGCCGGATGCACCGATTCCCCATTCTGGGCCTGTTAGCCCAAAGCGATCCTTACTTGGTTTCGTCCCTCACGCTTGGCTTGATAGAGCGCTTTGTCCGCGGCCTCGATAAGTTCGATCGAACATTTGGCCGAGGGACCCAGCGAGGCAAGGCCGAACGACGCCGTGACACGCAGGGCGTCCAGGCCGCCCTCGTCCAGGCGCACGTCAGCGACAGCAAGTCGCATCTTCTCAGCAACCGCGTATGCTGCGGTCTTGCCGGTCCCCGTGAGGATGATCGCGAATTCGTCCCCACCGTAGCGCGAGGCTAGGTCGGTCTCGCGCACGCCGGTCTTGAACAGAGCTCCGACCAACCGAAGCACCTCATCACCTGCTTGGTGACCGGCCGTGTCGTTGACGCTCTTGAACCCGTCGATATCTATCATGAGCAACGACACCTGGCCACCGTAGCGCTCAACGCGCGCGCACTCCTCGGCAAGTCTCGCGTCGAATGCACGCCGGTTTGAAAGCCCGGTGAGCGCATCTGTGGTGGCGTTGCGTTCCATCTGCTCGGCGGTCGCCTTCATACGGCGACGCTGCAGGGGGAAGCACATGTCCCAAGACGAATCGCCGCGGATGATGGCGATCGCGTGCTCCTCGCACGTCGGGTAGCCGCAGGCGCCGCAGTCCAACACATCTGCTCGCGTCGCGAACTCCCCCTCGCGAAGCATCTCGTCGATCCGCTCGGGCTTTGGCGCGAGTCGCAAGACCGGGCGTGCCTTAAACGAGCGCAGAAGCTCGACCGAGGGAAGGTGTCCCAGAAGCTCGCGGGTGCTCACGCGTGCCGCGACCTGCATGCAGCTCTCTGCCGCGATGACATTGCGCTTGGCGAACACCGACATTCCGGGCCTCACCGCGGGACCGTCGATGCATCCCTCACAGTTGAGGGCGTCGATAACGGCAGGGCCTGTCTCACCACGCGCAACGGCGGTGAGCAACTCGTCTAGCGCCCGCAGGCCGCGAACCTTCACAAGACTCGTGTCGGTGCCGTTTCTCGCCGATATCGAACGACGTGGAAAACCGTCGGTGAGCGATATCTCTTTGATCAGCGCTGGGCGACGCACGCCACTGGAAGAGGCATATGGTGGCCTGGGAAGCGCCTGGTGCAAGATCTTCTCAAGCTCTCCGAAATCGATCGCCGCATCCACCGCGCCTTCGAACTGCGGGTCGTACGCCTCGTCCTTTCGGGCATAGCAGGGTGAGACGTACACAACTGCCGTGTCGGTTGGGTAGAGTTGCTTGACCAGACGCGCCTGAGCAACGTATGGAGGGATGATCGGAGACAAGGTGGAAGCTAGAGACGGATGAAAGCGAGAGACCCAGTCCACAACCACCGGACAGGTGGAACGCAACGTAAGACTTGCGCACGGGCGGGAATGGTTGCGTTCGTACTCGAGAGCCACCATCTCCTCGCCCAGACACGTGCTTTCCACGCCGAAGAAGCCGATGGACTCAAGCGAGCGCTCCACTTCCTGTGAGCTCATGGGGTGCATGGCGGCGATGAACTCCGATGCCAGCACCGCCACCACAGGCCTGCCGCTGGCCAACAATGCGGTGACAGCTGGGGTGTCGTCCCTCACGCCATGGGCGGTGTTGCCGCACTCAGCAACACAGGCGCCGCACTTCACGCAGCGCTCCTCGATAACCTCCGAGCGGCCGTGCACGACACGTATCGCGCGTGCGGGACAGTAGCGGACGCAACCCCAGCATTCGCGACAGGATTCCTTATCGCTGGTGATGAGGAACTCGCGCGGGCGACTCACGGCCTGCGCAAGATCCGCAGCGGCCTGAATCGCCCTGTCTGTTCCCTCAGCCTTCACCGGAACCTCCGCCGGTTGCGTCTACCTTCCGAGGATACCCTTCACGCCACTGCGCTCAAGCGCCGCTAGCAAGGGCCATCCGAGACCATAGACCACGATTGCCTGGCCTAAACCGACTGCGACCACCCCGAATGCGTACATCGCAAGCCAACTTGATTCTAAGTCTAGTCCCAAAAGCGGTATTCGGTAGAAACCGATTCCTACGAGCATCGCCGGTAGGTATGCGGGAACGATGAGTGCATTGGAAAGCACGGGGCCGGCGAGAGCTAGTAGCCTGCGTTCGCGAAAACGCCACGACCAGCCCGCGCCAATCAAGGTAGCCAGTGAACCGAACACCACGTCGAGAAGGGCGATCGGGCCGAGCTGCGTGACCATGAACGAGTTGGCAGCCAAAGTCCCAAGGGCCAGACCCGGAATCGCGGCTGGGGTGATCAGGGCAAGAACCGTGACAGCTTCGCTCACGCGAAACTGAACGGGGCCCCAACCCAGCTGGCTTGGCATCTGAAGAATCAGAAGCGTGAATGCTGCGTATACAGCGGCGATGACACCCGCTTGGGTGATGTACGTGGTTCGACGCACGGGAGGTGTGCCTTTTCGCTAGGGCAACGGACTGCGCGGATTCTAGCACATGGGGCCGCAGCGCGAGGCGCTACGCGGGTAGTTGAGTCCCATCTTCAGACATGAACCCAAGAAGCCCGGTTGCTCCGGCCAATGCACGACGGTCCATGGCCTCCAGGAACGCCTCGACGAGCGTCGGGTCGAACTGCGACCCTGCTCCGGCCTCAAGCTCCGCACGCGCCTCTCCGTAGCTCAACCGACGACGGTAGGGCGTCTTTGATGTCATGGCGTCAAATGAATCGGCCACTGCGAGGATTCGAGCGAGTATCGGTATGTCCAGACCGGCGAGTTTCATCGGATAACCATCACCGTCCCAGCGCTCGTGATGATGCATGATCACCGGAGTGAGGGCTGTCAGGAACTCGATCTGTTCGACGATACCTGCACCTATCTCGGGATGCCTGCGCACCTGGGCCATCTCGTCATCAGTGAGTCGAGAGGGCTT
>JAHIQC010000449.1 GCA_018902765.1 Actinomycetota bacterium
GCCGGGCGTCGACGTCGTGATGATCGCCCCGAAGGGCCCGGGCCACATGGTTCGTCGCGTCTACCTCGAGGGTTCGGGCGTTCCGTGCCTGATCGCCGTGCATCAGGACGCGAGCGGAAAGGCCCGCGAGATCGCCTTAGCATGGGCGCTCGGCATCGGTGGCGCGCGCTCAGGCGTGATCGAGACCACGTTCGCCGAGGAGACCGAGACCGACCTGTTCGGTGAGCAGGTAGTGCTGTGCGGCGGGCTGACCGAGCTCGTGAAAGCCGGCTTCGAGACGCTGGTCGAGGCTGGTTATCAGCCCGAGATCGCGTACTTCGAGTGCATGCACGAGGTCAAGCTCATCGTCGACCTCATGTACGAGGGCGGCATGGCCAAGATGTTCGACTCGATCAGCAACACGGCCGAGTACGGCGCCTACGTCACCGGTCCTCGCATCGTCACCGATGAGACCCGTGACACGATGGCCGAGGTGCTGTGGGAGATCCAGAACGGCACGTTCGCGCGCAACTGGATGCTTGAGAACAAGGTGGCAGCTCCGCACTTCAAGGCGACTCGCCGCATCAACGCAGAGCACTACATCGAAGAAGTCGGCGGCGAACTTCGTCAGATGTTCTCTTGGCTCAAGAAGGACTAGCAACCGGCCAGGCTTGATGACGCCGTTACCGGGCGGCGCGATGTCGATGATGTTTCGCTCGTGAGAAAGAGGGCACCATGCAGAAGAAGTACCTGATGACCCCGGGTCCGACGCCGGTACCGGCGGAGGTTTTGCTCACGCAGGCCGCGCCGATGATCCATCACCGGACCCCGGAGTTCTCGGCAGCGTTCGCTGAGGCGATAACGGGTTTGAAGTACGTGTTTCAGACCGAGGGCGACGCGCTGCTCTTTGCCTGCTCGGGTACCGGGGTCATGGAATCCGCGATCGCGAACTGCTTCTGCGCCGGCGACAAAGTCATCGTGACACGCAACGGCAAGTTCGGTGATCGCCAGAAGCTCATCGCCGAAGCCTACGGGCTTGAGGTCATCGATCTGGCGTATGGATGGACCGAGGTCGTGCGTTCGGCGGATATCGCAGCGGCGCTTTCGGCTAACCCCGACGTGCGTGGCGTCATCGTGACTCAGTCCGAGACTTCCTCAGGCGTGCTGAACGACGTCAAGGCCATCGGCGAGATAGTGCGGGCGTACGACGAGTGCGTATTGATCGTCGACTCCATCACCGGTATCGGGGCTGTGGAGTGCAAGACCGACGAGTGGGGTCTTGACGTGGTCATGACTGGCTCCCAGAAGGGCCTTATGCTTCCGCCGGGACTGGCAGCTTGCACCGTGAGCGCCAAGGCGTGGCGCGCATACGAGCGCTCCACCTTGCCGAAGTTCTACTTCGACTGGATGAAGTACAAGAAGAACATCGAGAAGGACACCACCCCGTTCACGCCGGCGGTCTCGCTTGTGCTTGGACTCAACGTGGCACTCTCTATGATTCGCGAGGAGGGCCTCGAGAACACCATAGCCAGGCACAGCATGCTGGCTGATGCGACTCGTAAGGGCTGTGAGGCGCTTGGGATGTCGCTGTTCGCTCCGCCGGAGGGTCGTGGCTCGGCTGTCACCCCGGGGTGGGTGCCCGAGGGTGTGGACGGCAAAGCGATCGTGAAGGTCATGAAGGACCGCTACGGTGTCACCATCGCCGGCGGGCAGGACGACTACACGGGCAAGATCATCCGGATAGGCCACCTTGGCTACTTCGGTGAGTTCGACATCATCACCACGCTCGCTGCGCTTGAGATGACGCTCGCAGGACTCGGATACGCGTTCGAGCCCGCTGCAGGGATCAAGGCCGCCGAAGCGGTCTTCATGGAGGGGTAGGGGCATGAGAATGAAGGTACTCGTAGCAGAGAAGATAGCCGCAAGCGGAATCGAGATGCTCAAGGAGGAGTTCGAGGTCGAGGTCAAGACGGACCTGACTCCCGAACAGCTCGTGGCCGAGATCCCGGCGTATCACGCGCTCATAGTCCGTTCGGCGACTCGCGCTACCCGTGAGGTCATTGAGGCGGGCACTAACCTCAAGATAATCGGCCGCGCGGGAGTTGGAGTCGACAACGTCGATGTTCAGGCCGCGACAGAGCGCGGCATCATCGTGTGTAACGCCCCGACCTCGAATGTGGTCTCGGCCGCGGAGCACACCATGGCGCTCATGCTCGCCAGCGCCCGTAGTATCCCGCAGGCCGCTGCCAGCATGAATGAGCACAAGTGGGAGCGCTCCAAGTTCACAGGCGCCGAGCTCTACGAGAAGACGCTTGCGATCTTTGGTTTGGGCCGGATCGGTTCGCTTGTAGCCGAGCGCGCTCGCTCCTTCGGGATGCGCATCATCGGATTCGATCCCTACACGAGCCCCGAGCGTGCGCAGGCCATGGGCGTCGAGTTGTTCGAATCGGTCGAGGAGATCCTGCCCCAGGCGGACTTCATAACCGTGCATCTACCCAAGACCAAAGAAACGATCGGCATGTTCGGCGCAGAGCAGTTCGCCATGATGAAGAACACCGTCCGCGTCATCAACACCGCTCGCGGAGGCATCTACCAGGTCGACGCGCTTGCAGAAGCTCTCAAGGCTGGGACGATCGCGGCGGCCGGAATCGACGTGTTCGAGGTGGAGCCCTGCACCGATTCTCCCCTGGTGGGCGTTCCTAACGCTATCCTGACTCCCCATCTGGGCGCCAGCACTGCAGAAGCACAGGACCGCGCGGGGGAGCAGATCGCGCAGTTCGTTGCGGCAGGACTTCGTGGTGAGATGGTGCCGACAGCGGTCAACATCGCGCCCGTCGCCCCCGAGGTCTACAAGAAGGTCGGCCCGTTCATCCAGCTTGCGGAGAACCTCGGCAAGATGGTCGCGCAGATGTCCCACGGCGGCATCGAATCCATCGAGACTCATTTCATCGGCTCGCTTGCTGAGACCGACACCCGCATCCTCAAGACCGCGGTCCTCAAGGGTATGCTCACGATCGTGAGCGCGGAATCCGTGAACTTCGTCAACGCGGATTACTACGCCGAGCAGCGCGGGATTCAGGTCACTGAGACTAAGCGCACCGAGACGCATGACTATGTCTCCATGGTCGTCATCAAGGCCAACACTCCCGACGGGCCCGTCGAGATCGGCGCCACGCTCATGGGTAAGAAGAATGAGCCGCGTCTTGTGTCGCTTTACGGCTTCGATTTGGACATGATCCCATCGCAGCACATGTCGTTCTTCCTGTACGAGGATCGTCCGGGCATGATCGGTAAGGTCGGCACCGTGCTGGGGGCTCACGACATCAACATCGCTTCGATGCAGGTCGGCCGCGAGAAAGTTGGCGGCACGGCGCTCATGGGTATCAACGTTGACTCCCACATGCCCAAGGACGTCCTGCGCAAGATCACCGAAGAAGCCGGCATCAAGAACGCATGGACGGTCGAGCTATAAGCGGCATCGCCCAATAGGGAACAGGCGGCGCGGGCAAGAGAGTAACGCACCGCTCGCGATGTCGAGAAGGAGAACTCAAGTGGGTACTGACAGGGTCTACATATTCGACACCACGCTGCGCGACGGCGAGCAGTCTCCGGGTGCCTCCATGAACACCGAGGAGAAGCTCGAGATCGCTCGCCAGCTGGTGCGGCTAGGCGTCGACGTGATCGAGGCGGGTTTCCCCATCTCGAGTCCCGGCGACTTCATGAGTGTCAGGCGCATCGCCGAGGAGGTGGGAGACGCGGCTGTCGTGTGCGCCCTATCGCGCGCGGTGCCAGCAGACATCGAGTCTGCTGCCGACGCGCTCAAGTACGCCGCCAGACCGCGCATCCACACCGGTATCGGCGTCTCGGAGTCGCACCTGCGCGACAAACTCCGCATCAGCGGTGACGTGGCGCTTGAGCGCGCGGTCGCCGCCGTCAAGCTGGCGCGCACGTTCGTCGAAGACGTCGAGTTCTATGCCGAGGACGCCGGACGCGCCGAGCCTGAGTTCCTGTACCGAGTCATCCAAGAGGTCATTCGCGCCGGGGCGACCGTCGTGAACATCCCGGACACGACCGGATACGCCTACCCCGAGCGTTTCGGGGCACTCATCGGCGGGCTGGTCGAGCACGTGGATGGTATCGAGAACGTTGTGATCAGCGTGCACTGTCACAACGACCTTGGCATGGCCACCGCCAACGCGCTTGCAGGAGTCGCCGCGGGCGCTCGCCAGGTGGAGTGCACCATCAACGGTATCGGCGAGCGCGCGGGCAACACGGCCATGGAAGAGGTCGTGATGGCCCTCAAGGCCCGCCAGGATCTCTTCGGCATCGATACTGCGATAAACACCAAGGAGATCACGCGTGCATCGCGTATGGTCTCGAGCATCACGGGCATCAACGTCCAGCCGAACAAGGCGATCGTGGGCGCCAACGCGTTCGCTCACTCGAGCGGCATTCATCAAGACGGTGTGCTCAAGGAGCGTTCGACGTACGAGATCATCGATCCGGCCGACGTCGGCGTGGGCGGTTCGAGCATCATCCTGTCGGCGCGTTCGGGTCGTCATGCGTTGCGCCACCGGCTCGAGGCGCTCGGTTTTGAGCTGCCGGACAACGAGTTCGAGCCAATCTACGAGGCGTTTCTCGACTTGGCCGACAAGAAGAAGGAAGTCTACGACGAGGACCTCGAGGCCCTCGTGGGTGAGCGCGAACGCACACTTGAGGAGCTCTACCACCTCGAGCGCGTGCAAGTCGTCTGTGGCGACCCGGGCATCCCGACCGCCACAGTCGAGCTCGTGGATCGCGATGGCACACATCTGATCGACTCGAGCCACGGCACGGGACCCGTCGACGCCGTATACAAGGCGATCAATCGCATCGTCGACATCGAGAACGACCTGACCGAGTTCTCCGTGAAGGCCGTCACGCGTGGTATCGATGCCCTAGGCGAAGTCACCATCCGGGTCCGCGCCGCCAACGATCGGGTCTTCACCGGCCGAGGAGCCCATTCGGATATCATCGTGGCTTCGGCCAAGGCCTACACCAACGCGCTCAACCGGCTGCTGGAAAGCCAGAGCAAGAACATCGAAGAGGAGTTGTAGCCGCATGCCCCGCCCTATGACGATCACAGAGAAGATCCTGGCTGCTCACGCCGGCGTTGACGAAGTCAC
>JAHIQC010000450.1 GCA_018902765.1 Actinomycetota bacterium
CCCTGTGACGACGACTTTCACTGACTGCATCGGATGATCGTCTCCTCGCTAGAGTCCCTTGATGCCCTCAATGATCTTGAGCACCAGGTCCTTGTCTACGGCGTGATCGCGATGAATCTCAAGTGGTGATCCCGCTTCGGGAATCCTATTGACACTCGCAGTCGGACGCTTGCTGCCTCCCAGGCCGGTCAGTGCAGAAAGCTCATCGCCCAGTCCCCCAGACAATCCGGCCCCAAGATCCTCGCCGGCGATATCGGCGAGGAACGCGTCTGTCGAAATCACTCCCATGGATTGGGTGGGCATCGCGGGCTCATCATCACCTTGCTCAGCGCCGTCCAGATCGCCAGCCAGCCCCTCGATAGAGTCGAGTGATTCGAGAATGTCAGACAGATCGGGGACGCTGGGAGCAACTTCCTCGGGAAGGTCGGGCACGAAAGAATCAAACTCGAGAGACTCCGACTCAGCAGTGACTGAGTGCGGGTCCTCGGCAGGGTCCTCGGCACGTTGTTCGGTCAGAGCCGCCAGTTCAGAAAACGCTTCTGCGCCCATCTCCAGCGACACGTCGGAAACAAGCTCGGTGTCGTCACCTGCATCGAGGTCTAGGGCTGGCTCGGAGTACACCGATGTGGGCAGTTCTCCGAGGCCAAGTGACATCAGATCACGTTCAAGATCGCCCGTCAGACTACCTGTCGACGAAAGCTGCAGCTCTTCGGCCTCGAGGGCCAACTCGGCGCGCAATGCATCGAGCGCGCCATCAACGACTGTCAGGTCGGCATCCTCAGACGCGTCAGAATCCGAGTCACCGCTCTGGGCAAGCGGCAATTCCTGAGCCGGAACGACGATAGGCTCGGCTTCCTGGTCAGGCGTTGTCGTGAAATCGAACTCGTAGACCAAAGGTTCGTCGGGAGAGCCCTCCAAGGCGGCAGAGGGGTCACTCCATGTCTCGAATGATGGCTCTTCGGATGCTTCTTCCGACAAGGAAGGCGCCGTCTCGCCGAGAACCTCGTCCGAGGACAGATCCGAAGGGACGTCGTCGGACGCATCGCCTACGTCGAACGTAGGGTGCGTGCCCGAATCAACGAGCGTCTCCGCGTCAATGCCATAGTCGGCCTCGAAAGCGGTCTGCGGCTCCGACTCTGGCTCTGGTTCCGGCTCTGGTTCTGGCTCGGGTTCCGGCTCCAGCTCAACGAGGGGTTCCGGCGCGGACTCGGACTCAACGACCGGGCTTGCCGGTGTCTCGAGCACGGCTCCCATCATTTCCTCAAACACTGCCATGTCGTTGGCCGAAGCGGTCGTGTCGGCATCGCCCGCAAGAAACTCGGGGACTTCAGGTTCCGGACGATCGACTAAAAGCTCGACCGTCTCTGGTTCGGAAAACTCAACGACGGCTTGGTCCTCGACCTCATCGCGTTCGGCAGCCACCAAGCGGCTTGCGGCTTCAGCCTCTAGCGCGGACTCCCGCACTTGGGCGTCATCCTTGGCTTGGTCCTCGATTGCGAGTTCCTTGGCCTTGATCTGGGCGACTATGGCCTCGCGTTCCAGACGCTCAGTGCGAAGTTTCTCGACCTCGTCATCGGCAGCGACCTCGAGGAGTCCGGCCGAGAACAGACCGTACATGATGCGCGAGACCTCGAAATCAGTGCGATTTGTCTGCCCTGCGAGTTCCGACACCGAGCGTGTTCCGTCGACCAGAAGCAGAAGGTTCCACTCGATGGGCTTGAGCGAGATCTCGAATGTCCCTTCGCCAGGAGCGGTGGCCATCTTGAATACGATGTCCATCGACGGGATCTTCTTCTTGATCCGCGTCCACTCCTCCAGACGTCGGCTGCCTTCCATGATCACGTTCTCGATCGACACGGCAAGGCCGATATCCTCATCGACGACGTCAGGAAGCAGCTCGAAATCGAACTCGCCTTCGTCCCAGCGCATAAGGTCGAAGATGGTGTCCTGGATCTGCTCTTGAACGAAGTTCTCCAGCACCTTGTCGGTGATGTAGCCTTCCTCGATAAGTATCTGACCGAGGCGACGGCCGCCTTCCGCTTCCTTGGCCCGCATCGCCAGGGTCTTGGAAAGCGCGCTGGGGGTGATGCGGTTGGCGTGAACCAAGCGCTCGCCGAGAGGCTCGCCGTGCCAATTGGACTGGGCAAAGAAGACCTCGCCATCACGAAACCAAACGCTGCCATCGGTACCATCGGCACGCTTGATGCGCAACACGCCCGTCTTCTTGCTGAACGTCACCAGCTGGAAGACGTCCGGCAAGCTGAAGTCCCTGAGGTTGCCGCGAAGAGCCATCGGCTACCGTCGCACCCTTCGGTCGTAAGGCCGCAGCGGCTAGCCGAGAATCTCAGCGATGCTGCCTGCAGTGGCCTTCATGTCGTATAGGACGAGCCCAAGTTTGGCCTCTTTGTGAGCAAGCGTAGTGAGAACAGCGCGATCACCTGCGGCTATAAGTACGACGTACCCGTCGTCCCCTTCAATGAACACCTGAGTCAGGTGCCCTCGTCCGAGCTCCGCCGCCGCTCGCTCACCTAGGCCCAAGATTGCAGCCGACATCGCACCCACACGATCCTCCTGCATACCTTGCGGAAGCGCGGACGCCATGGTGAAACCATCCATACTGACCAGTGCTGCGGCCTGAATGTCGGGCGAGTCGACCATCAACTCGTCCAGCGCTGCAGCCAGCCGGTCCTCGCGTGTAGCCTGACGTGCGACCGCCTGCGGGCGCGGAGTCAACGCCACGGGATCCGTCGGCGCCGCGGCCGGTGCAGCAACGGGCGCTGCGGGCGGGGCAACTACCGCTGCAGGAATCGGCTGCACCTGCGGAGCCGCCGCCACCACAACGGGGGCAGCGATTAGTTCCTCGTCATCATCGAGCAAGTCATCATCGACATCGCTGATGAAGTAGTCGCCGATACCGTTGTCAGCCATTCTGCGCGACACCTCCCAAGCCTCACTGGTGAAGTGAGTACGAACATGCGAAAACAAGCCCGCGCAGCGGCGAGCGCCCTCAGTTTCTCACGAAGGAACAGGCCGCACAACCGCTACCTGCGGGTTCATCGCCCGATAGGCCCGGCGGGGCCGCCGTGACACTCTGGCGCTAAACGACCACGCGCAAGATCTCCTCGATGGAAGTCTGACCGAGGAGAATCTTCGCGAATCCATCTTCCTTGAGCGTTTTCATGCCCTCGGCAATGGCCTGCCGACTCAGCTCATCGGAAGTTGCATTCTCCACGGTCATGCGCTCTAGGGTCTCAGACATGGTGAGAACCTCATGGATGCCCATGCGTCCCTTGTATCCGATGTTGTTGCACTTCTTGCAGCCCTTGGCGCGAAACAGGCGCGGAGGGCGGCCTGGCTCGAAGGGAAAACCAATCCGCTGGAGTGCCGACTCTTCGGGCGTGTACTCCTCTTTGCATTCCTTGCACAGACGCCTTGCGAGTCTTTGGGCAAGCACGCATGTGATGGCAGATGCAGTCAGGAACGGCTCGATGCCCATCTCAGTAAGCCGTGTGACGGCAGATGGCGCATCGTTAGTGTGAAGCGTCGACAGGACAAGGTGTCCGGTGAGAGCCGCTTCGATGGCGATCGTACCGGTTTCCTTGTCTCTAATCTCACCGATCATGACCGTGTCGGGGTCCTGACGCAGGATGGAACGAAGTGCTGCGGCGAACGTCAGCCCGGCCTTCTCGTTGACGTGTACCTGCGAGAGCCCCGCGAGCCGATACTCAACAGGATCTTCGACAGTGATCAGGTTCGTGGTTATGTCGTTGGTGCGGTTGATCGCCGCGTAGAGAGTCGTGGACTTACCCGAACCAGTCGGACCGGTGACGAGTATGGCCCCGTAAGGAAGCGCCAATGCTTTAAGCAGACGCTCCAGTGGCTGCTCCAGGAAGCCGAGATCCTCAAGTGACATCATGATCGAATCGCGCCGTAGCAACCGAAGGACGGCCAGTTCGCCGAAGACGAGAGGTAGGACGGCCACACGAAAGTCGATGGCTTTGCCGTCGAGCACGACTCCAAAACGCCCGTCCTGCGGGACCCGCTTTTCTGAGATGTCCATGCCGGAGTTGATCTTCAGGCGGCTGATCAGCTGTCGATGCATCCGCTTGGGGCTCTTGAAGACCTCCTGGCACACGCCGTCGATCCTGAACCTGACTCGCATCTCTTTCTCGAGCGGCTCGATGTAGACGTCGCCAGCACCCTGCCGGATGGCCTCCGTGATGATCACATTCATGAGCTTGGCCACGGGGGCTGTTTCGTCGGAAATATCGCTGTCGTCATCATCCGCGCTGACGGTGACCGACTCTTCAAGGTTGCCGACCATGTCGTCGACATTCTGCTGATTTGCCGAGAAACGCTCGATAGCCGAGAGCAGCTCGCTCTCTGCGGCCACGACGGGTCTGATTTCGTAGCCGGTCACGATCCGCAGGTCGTCGATTGCGAAAATATTGGCGGGATCAGCCATTGCGACGACGAGTTCGCCGTCCTGCACCTTGATAGGCAAGATCGTGTAGCGCTTCGCCATGTCGGAGGACAGGCTGGTGGCTGCATTGGCATCGATATCGAATGTACCGATATCGACATACACCAAACCCATGGCTCGAGCGACTTCTTGCGCGATCTTCACATCGTCGGCATAGCCCAGGCTGGAGAGAGCTGCAGGCAATGACAGCCCGCTGTCCTGAGCCAAGGCCTCTTCGAGCTGCTCAGGAGTGATGAGACCCGACTGGACCAGTACCTTGCCAAGCCGTTTGCCGCTGGCCGCGCTCACTTCCCACCGCCTTCGGGCCGACCTGCGCGCAGTCTGGCAAGTGCCGCCTCGTGCATGACTTCACGTGGCGCTCGTACCTGGGCCGACTCGCTCCAGATGTCGATCGAGATGGCGCCCTGATGCACGAGCATACCGAGCCCATCGACCGCAGTCGCACCAGCAGCTCGCGCGGATTCGACGAATGGCGTGGTGTTCGGACCATAGATCATGTCGCACGCGACCTGCGCAGCCGAGAACCATTCCCCCGGCACCGGTGACGGGTCGCCGTCCTTCATGCCCAATGGCGTGGCGTTGATTATCAAGTCCGCAGTGGTGACTGCCTCCTCGCCTGCCGACAGCGCGACAGACGTCAACTCCGTTGACCGGGCGTGAGCGATGACACGCTCGACGAGTTCCTCGGCTTTGTCCAAAGATCGATTCACGATGCTGACCTTGGATGCCTTGCCTAAGATAAGTGCGATGAGCGCAGCCCCGGCAGCTCCGCCGGCGCCCACGATCGCCACCGAACGGCCCTCGGGGATGAAGCCTGTTTCTGCCGCCAAGGATTCGATCAATCCGCGACCGTCGGTGTTGTAGCCGATGAAACGGCCATCGACACAATGGACCGTGTTCACGGCCCCGGCCAACTGTGCCAGCATCGCCACTTCATCACACATGCTCAGCATCGCCTGCTTGAACGGCATGGTGACGTTGAATCCGACGAATGGAAGCACGCGCGCTGCGCCGAGGAATCTCATGAGATCGGTCTCATCGGCAAGACGTAGTGGTATGTAGACCCAGTCAAGATCCAAGGTCTCATACGCCGCATTGTGCATCGCCGGCGACAACGTGTGATCAAGCGGATTGCCGATGACGCCAGCCAGTCGCGTCCGTCCGTTGATGCGTGAGGTCAATGGGGCTCCGGTTCAACGATGTCGGGCTTGGCACTGAGTCTAGGGTAGGGGAACTCTTCCCGCCAGCACAACACGCTCCAGGCGCCTGAGAAGAAGTGTGTGTGGCAGATCGGATCCGGAGAGCGGCGTGACAAGGACAGTGTGCATACCCAAGAGCCGACCGCCGAGCACGTCGGTGAACAGTTGATCGCCGACCATCGCCGTCTTTGATCTCACGGATCCCACGCGTGAAAGCGCCACCAGGAACGCGAAAGGCAGCGGTTTGACGGCCTTGGCGACCAGCTCGAATCCAAGCTCATCGGCGACGCGTTTGACTCTGTCGTGCCAGTTGTTCGAAACGAGGCATACCTTGAACCCGCGTGCGGCCAGGTCAGCCGCCCACTCGCGCAGTTCAGTCGGCACAACGTTCGTGTCGCGTGGCAGCAGCGTGTTGTCGAGATCAATGAGCAACGTGTCGATGCCGGCGGCCATATAGCCATCCAGATCGATAGCGTGCACGTCAACCAAATACTCGTCGGGAGCAAAAAGGCTCATGACACCCCTTCTAGTGGTCGGGCTTGCCGTCGCCGTTGTGGTCGTGTCCCTCGGCCGGCAACTGGTCTCCAATTTCAGCATCGAGGCGCTCGATCACTCGCAGGACCTCGGCAGCCTGATCCGTCATTCCGGCCTTCATGTATACCGCGCGCAGTATGCCATATGAATCATGCTGCTCGATCGCATCAAGCCAGCGGATCGAACCACTGGTAGCGACATTCGCCTGCTTGACCGCTTCATCCAAGTCACTGCCGTACAAGAACAACATCTGCGCATAGCTTGTCCGCAGCAAGCCGGAATCCGGGACATTGGCTGCGCCCTTGGCTGACAGCTCGAGAGCGGCGTCAACATGCCCCTCGCGTGCAAGGATCCACGGTCCGATGTAGTACGGCTGCTCGAATTGGGGGTCGAGAAGCGTTATCACGTTGAAGGTCGTGAGCATATAGGTCTGCTTGTGGAGCGGCACTCCTGAATAGTACTCGTGCAGTATTGGGTCGATTCTGTTCCACAGAACCTGGGCGATGAAGACTCTTACCCCGGTGAGATAGGCGAAACTCGCACGACCGAGCACCACTCCGGTGCCGCTCACCTGCGAGACAGGCATCGACGCGTCGGCTACTGATTGGCCAACGAGTACGACGGCCAGCAGCAAGACCAGTAGCAAAGCAATCTGGACCCTCCCAAGCGAGTGACCCATCTTGCTCACAGATCCCTTCGGGCGAACGCTGCCGAGGATATCAGCAGCAAGATCCCACTCCACGCGGCGAACACCACGACGGCCAGAAGGAGATATCCGGCAGAAACCCCGGAACCGTGCGCCACAGGCGTGATGATGTTGAACGTATCCAGCGACGGGTACAGCTTCCAGCCAAGCGTGTCGGGCGTAAACAACCCCGCGCGTGCATGAGTCACGAACAGAAATGCCAAGGAGGCGACACTCACGACAACTGCACCCGAGACGGAGGCGACCGCCATGCAGAAGGCCGCAAGGACTCCGGCCTCAAGCCAGATTGCGAACACTCCCTCAAGCAACGTGAACATCACGGTTCCGTAGGTGACGAAACCCACCCCGATGGCCACCGCCGCGAATGACAATCCGACAATCCCGACCGTCACGACGATTCCGGCCCAGGTCCCGACCAGGTACTCCCAACGAGGTACCCCGCGAGCAAGAACGTTGTAAATCGTGCGGCGTTCAATCTCGCCCGGAACCCTGTTGGCGGCAAGTGCGAGGGTGACGGCGACAAGCGCGGCATAGACAAGCGCGAGAGCCACCTCACGGTACACAGCTTGGACCACGCCAGCCCCATAGCTCGGAAGCGCCGGGATCGCGACGGCCAGCACGGCCGAGAACAGCAGAACGACCCACACGACCTTCCTGCGCATAGCATCCAAGAAGACCGCAGAAGCAATGGCAGTGATGCGCGTGATCATCGGGACACCTTCCCTTCCGCGTGAGCCGACACAAGGCGCGAGAAGTAGTCCTCCAACGACTGACGCTTGGGTTGGATCGACACGAGCTCCCATTCCTGATCATCATCCAAGACGTCGACGACGAGACGTGAGTCCTGGGCAGGGATCGAGAACACCCACGTCCCAATGCCGACCACCACGTCGCCCACGATCGAAGCGATTCTGCCGGGCAATTCGGCTGCCGAGGAACGCGCCGTCACGGAGTTCTGCCCCGTGATGTTGAGCAGTTCGTCGATGGCTCCACGCTCGGCGACGCGACCGCGATCAAGTATCGTGACCTCATCGCACACGGCCTCGACCTCTGAGAGCTGATGCGAAGACAACAGCACGGTCGTGCCGAGTTCTCGCTGCGCCAGAATCAGATTCCGGATATCCCGCTGACCGACCGGATCGAGACCGGAAGCCGGCTCGTCGAGGATCAGAAGCTCCGGCGAAGAGACAAGCGCCTGAGCGATTCCCAGACGCTGCATGAGCCCCCGAGAAAAGCTGGACACAAGGTCCGCTCCCCTGCCCTCCAGGCC
>JAHIQC010000451.1 GCA_018902765.1 Actinomycetota bacterium
CTCGACGATCGGACCTGGCAGGAATCGAGCGAGATCGGACGTGACACAGACAGGGCCTGCGCCGGGACCGCCGCCGCCATGTGGTGTGGAGAAGGTCTTGTGCAGGTTGATATGCATGGCATCGAACCCCATATCACCGGGGCGCGAAATGCCCATGATCGCGTTGAGGTTCGCTCCATCGCAATACGCGAGCGCGCCCACGGAATGGACCAGTTCCGTGATCTCCAGGATGCGAGGGTCGAACAGCCCCAACGTATTCGGGTTGGTGAGCATGAATGCGGCAACATCTTCGTCCAGTGCAGCGGATAGCGCATCCAAATCGACGAAGCCGTCCGCCCCACTCGGGATCGTGACCGTCTGATACCCGCACATCGCGACGGTCGCCGGATTGGTGCCGTGAGCCGTGTCGGGAATCACGACCTTCTTGCGGGCGTCGCCCCGTGACGCGTGATACGCCCGAAAGCACATAAGCGCGGTCAGTTCGCCATGGGCCCCGGCTGCGGGCTGCAAAGTCACGGCCGGCAATCCTGATATCTCGCCGAGGGCCTCCTGGAGGCCCCACATGAGCTCAAGAGCGCCTTGGACGGTCTCTTGGGGCTGATATGGGTGCAGACCGGAGAAGCCGGGCAGACGAGCCGCATCTTCATTGATGCGCGGGTTGTACTTCATGGTGCAACTACCCAAGGGGTAGCTGCCCGTGTCGACACCGAAGTTCATGCTAGCAAGATGAGTGTAATGCCGCGATATCTCGATCTCGCTGACGTCAGGCAGGATGATAGGTTCGGTGCGAACAGCGCCCCCGAGTACGGCAGACATGTTCACCCCGGGAACATCGATCTCGGGCACGCCAGCGCAACTCGCTCCCTTGGCCCCGTGTTCGAAGATGGTCTTGCGCGGTCCGCGACTCGGAGCCACTCCAGGCGTATGCGTCAGCTTCTCGGTCACAGGGACGCCACCTCCTCGACAAACGCGTCCATCTCAGAGCGACTGCGCTTCTCCGTCACGGCGAACAGCACCATGTGATCCCAATCGTCTTGGGAGATTCCTTCGGGAGCAGCCGCACACAGAGATCCTGGGCGAACGCCGGCGAGAAAGCCTCGCTCGAGCATCTCGGTTTGCATGGTTTCGACGTCTCCTTGGTACAGGAGGGCGAATTCGTAGCCCATGCCGGCCGTGCCTACGGGCCTGAAGCGACGCGAGGCTACCAGCTTGTCTCGGAAGTATGATGCCTTGGAGACGCATGCCGTCGCCGTTGCCATGAGCCCTTCGCGACCAAGTGCGGCCAGATGGACGCCTGCCGCCAGTGCATTCAGCGCATGATTGCTGCAGATGTTGCTTGTCGCCTTCTCGCGGCGGATGTGCTGCTCACGGGTCGAGAGTGTCAGCACGTATGCGGTATTGCCATCGGCATCCACAGTCTGGCCGACGAGCCTGCCCGGCATCTGGCGCACGTGCTCCTGGCGACAGGTGAAGAAACCAAGCCCCGGACCCCCGAAGGACATCGGGTTTCCGAATGGCTGCGCCTCCCCCACAACGATGTCAGCCCCGAAGTATGAAGGCGGCTGCATGACGCCGAGTAGCATCGGGTTGGCTCCGACCACAAGTAGCGCGCCCACATCGTGCGCCACTGCCCCCGCAGCGTTCAGGTCCTCCACCCCGCCGAGGAACGCCGGTGAGCTCATCAACAGCGCAGCCACTTCATCCGTGAGAATCGACTTGGCCGCATCGAGATCAGTCCGGCCATCACTCGACGCCGGAACGATCACGAGTTCGAGCGTTCCGGCCTCGGCGTAGGTCCTCAGCGTCTCAAGCCATTCCGGGTGCACTGCGGCCGAAACCGCCACGCGGTGCCTGCGAGTCACGCGTGCGGCCATGAGAGCGGCCTCGACGAACGCGGTGGCGCCGTCGTACATACTGGCGTTCGAGACATCCATGCCCGTGAGCGAGCAGATCATCGACTGGAACTCGAAGATGGCCTGCAGCGTCCCTTGACTGACCTCAGGCTGATAGGGCGTATATGCCGTGAAGAACTCAGGCTTTCGCAGCACATGGTCGACGACCGACGGAATGTAGTGGTCGTAGCAACCCGCCCCGGCGAAGCAGACAAGCTCGGTCGCAGGGGCGTTGGCTCGCGCAAGTCCCGCGAGATGATCGGTCAGTGCCATCTCGCTCATGCCAGCCGGCAGATCGAGCGGCCGAGGAAGACGCGCCTTGGGCGGAATATCGCTAAACAGTTCATCTATGCTAGAAGCGCCAGCAGCGCGAAGCATAGCCTCGCGCTGCTCACAAGAAATCGGTATATAGCGCATCGTCTCTGTAGCGCCGCCCTACTCGTTGATGAACGACTCGTACTCCGATGAGGACATCAGCGACTCAAGTTCAGCCGCATCAGAAAGCCGGACTTTGAGCATCCAGCCCTCGCCATAGGCGTCGGCGTTCACGGTCTCAGGAGCGTCACCGAGGGCACTGTTGACCTCGGTGATCTCACCAGTGACAGGAGAGTACAGCTCAGAGACCGACTTGACGGACTCGATCTCGCCAAAGGTCTCATCCAAAGTGACGGCATCTCCAGCGGCGGGCAGATCGACATACACGACCTCTCCGAGCTGATCTTGCGCGAAGTCCGAGATTCCGATGGTGACCACGTCGCCATCGACGCGAACCCACTCATGCTGCTTGTGATACTTCAGATCGCTGGGATACATATCCGGCAGTGCTCCTTTCAGGCCTGTAAGGCCGACAACGATGTCTGTTTGACGAACGGCGGCTTGGTGACCACCGCATCTGCGAACTTCTTGCGAATAGCCACCTGAAGCACGGTGCCCGGTTCCGAATACGCCGCAGGTACGTATGCAGTGGCGATTCCCGTCGAAAGAGTCGGCGAGAAGCTACCGCTTGCCACCTTACCGACCTCGGTGCCGTCGTGCAATACGCGATAGCCGTGACGTGGGATCGCGCCTTCGACTCTCAGCGCTACAAGTTTGATGCTCGGTCCGGTTTCCCGAATGCGTGCGATGGCCTGAAAGCCGACATATCCCGTCTTGTCGCGCGGAACCACCCAGCCAAGACCTGCACTGATCGGATCGACACCTCGATCGATGTCATTGCCGTGTAGCGGGTAACCCATCTCGAGTCTCAGGGTGTCCCGGGCCCCGAGCCCACAAGGAGTGACCTCGGGAAAGGAAAGCAGCGCGCGCCACAGAGCAGCGGCCTTGGCGACGTGACAGAGAATCTCAACGCCGTCCTCGCCCGTGTATCCGGTGCGTGCGACGAGCGTCGGGATGGTGTCCAATACGGCTTCAGTGATGGCGAAGCGCTCCGGTGGCGAAAAGGATTCGCCTGCAAGTTCCGCGATCACGCCGAGTGCCGCCGGTCCCTGAACAGCAATGAGTGCAGTGCGCTGTGACTCATCAACCATTTCGATGGTGCCCGGTGTCGCCAGGTCCAGTTCGGTGCCCGACATACTC
>JAHIQC010000452.1 GCA_018902765.1 Actinomycetota bacterium
CGATGAACGGGGTCATCTCGTCCAAGACCCCCGTGTCGCCTGTCGCCTCGATGTACTCCGCCACGACGAACGGCAACCAGTGCCGGTCGTCGGTCATGCGTGTCCTCACGCCGCGCCCGGAGTACGGCTGCCACCAATGCAGCACGTCTCCCTCGGCGAACTGGTGCCGCGAGGCCTCGACGATCTGGTCGCGGACCAGGTCCGGGCGGGCCATCAGTAGGGCCAGGCCGTCTTGCAGCTGGTCGCGGAAGCCAAAAGCCCCGCTGGACTGGTAGGTCGCTGTGCGGCCCCAGAGCCGGCACGCGAGCGCTTGATACAGAAGGTTGCCGTTGACCAACAAGTCGAGCGCAGGATCCGGCGTTCTGGCAGTAACGGTGCCCAAAATCTTTGCCCAGCGCGCTCGGACTCGGTCAAACTCGCGCTCCACGTGCGCGGGATCCCTGTAGGTTTTCGCAAGTTCGCGCGCCTGGTCGAGCTTGTCGGTTTGGCCGAGCAGGAACGTCACCGTCTTGTGTTCTCCGGGGGCCAACTCGATATGGGTCATGAGCGCACCGCAGTTGTCGTGGAACCTTCCGGTGACCCCGCCGAGCCGTTCCCGTTCCATGGCGGCGGGAGTGGCGGGCGTGCGGTTGCGGCCTACGAACTCCGTCCGACTGCCGGTAAATGAGTGCAAAGGAGCATCGCATGCGATGAACGTGGCGCGGCCCGGGAAGTCCATATTGAAGTGGTTGTGTGCCGTGAGCATCTCGAACTCCGCGTCGTACCAGGTCACCACCAAGTGCTGGGCCCGGCTCCGCGAACTGCCCAGCGACCACTCGACGAACTGAGTCGCCGAGATGGTGCGCTTCGTGTCGCTCGTGTTGTGCAGTGTGAGGCGGAGCACTCTCACCGGGTCGTCGGTGGGAACGAACCACTCGAGCGTCTGCTCAAGTCCGTGCGACTCATGCTCGAATCGCGAGTATCCACGCCCATGGCGCACGGTATAGGTGCCCTCCGCCCGCGCGGGGAGCGGGGTAGGGCTCCAGAACTCGCCGGTCTCTTCATCCCGCAGGTAGATGAGTTCGCCCGAACCGTCGGACACGGGATCGTTGTTCCACGTGGTGATGCGGTTCTCGTGGCTGTTGAGGGCCCATGTGCATCCGATGCCAGCCTCCGAGACCATGCAGCCAAACGACGCCGAAGCGATGACGTTGATCCACGGAGCGGGAGTGCACCGCTGCGAGTCGAGCACGATGACGTACTCGCTGGCGGCCGGGTCGAATCCACCGTAGCCGTTGTCGTAGAGCAGGACGGGCCGAGGAGGGTTCACGATCGGGTACGGCACGGGCTCCCGCGTGGGAACCAGCGAAGCGGGTTCCTCGGCGCGCTTCACACGGCGGCTGAGTTGGACTTCGATGGGGCCACTGTCGCCATCCAGCGTGGCGCGCGCGACAGTGAGTAGCAGGTTCATCACATCGGGGTGCATCTGGTCTGCTCGTCGCAAGAAGACGCCGCCGGGCTTGTCCAGAAGCTGCAGCGCATGCCCTGTGCGAACCAGCAAGCGCAGGCGATCGTCCAGCTCATCGGAGTACGCGGTCGGACGGGTGTTGAGCACGACCAGGTCCGCCGTGAGGCCCTTGTGGCGCCAGTACTGATGCGCGAGTATCGCCTGACGTACGAGCGGCGCGTGTTCGAGATCCTCGATTCGCACGAGTAAGATCGGAAGATCGCCCGATATCCCGATGGACCACAACCCCGACATCGGCAGTCCGTTTTCCGCAGGGGTCTTGATCTTGAGCACCGAGGCCGGGTCTGTCAGCAGCAAGCGCGAAGCGAGGCGTTCGAGCACGACCGCCTCGGCTGGGGTGATCCCCAGGTCGCGCAGCTCGATCTGGGCCGCGGTCCAGGCAAGATCTATCGCTCGTTGGGCGCTTCGGGACTCGTGGTACTTCTCCGCGAGACGTAGCGCCTCATCGCGCGTCGACGCAATTCCGGTGGCGAACACCAGCCGCGCGCTGGCGCCCGGCTCTATCCGTACGACCTTGCGAATCGAGCAACACGGGTCCAGAACCGCACCCACTGTGCCCGACATCTTGCCACCCGCGTGGATCGCATAAGGCGAATCGGCTCCATTGAGACGTCCCAAGAACGACGCCCGGTCGGTCTCGAACGACCACTCGCACGCGTCGTCGGCGTCGCAGGCCAGAACATGGAGTCCCCAGACCCGACTCTCCTCGGCAGAACGTGGGCGGCGTGAGAATATGAGCGCCCGACTCTCCTCTACGGCCTCCGTTTCGACGAACAGGTTCGAGAAAGATTTGTGCGCCTGATCGGCCGCCTGATCGGCCATCGCCACCTCGAAGTACGACGTGGCTTCAATCTCAACCGACGAGACGCCGTGGTTCGTGATGGTGATGCGGCGGATCTCGACATCGTCTTCGGGGCTGACCGTTATCTCGGTGTGGGTCTCCAGCATGCCATCTGTGCGCCGGAACTCCGCCTTGTCGAGCGCGAATGTGACGGCGTACTCGTCGGGTCGCTCGGGAGTGGGATTGTGCGTGGCGTTGAACACACGGCCGGTCCCGGTATCGCGCAGGTAGACGAACTGCCCCCAGCAGTCGCGCGTAACGTCTTCGCGGTATCGGCTCAAGGCCACGCCCTGCCAGCGGCTGTACCCGCCGCCCGCATTCGTGACCATGACCGAGTAGCGCCCGTTGGACAAGAAGTGAGTCGACGGGACCGGGGTATCTGCAAGGGGGTAGGAGCGAGCGACAGGAGGCGGCAGTTCCCGCACCGAGCGAACGTTCTCGACCTCGCCGATATTCGGTGTCGCGAGTTGTATATGCCGAGGAACCCTTTCCTGCAGCAGCAGCTCGGCCGAACTGACCATCGGGTCGCGATGGAAGCGATCGTGCATGGGCCGCCCGGTAAGCTCGTTGCCCAAAGCGATGAGGCTCATGCCCTGGTGGTGGGCGAAGTACGCCTTGACTATCGCCCGACTCTTGCCTGCAGGTATGCGTCCGGGGGTGAAATCGAGAGCTTCGAAAAAGCCATAGCGACCACGTGCCCCGACATCGGCCAGTGCCCGCAGATTGGCGATAGCACTCAGCGGATCAACGGCGAGAGCCAGTACTGTCGCGTAGGGGGCGATGACGATCTCATCAGACAGACCGCGCTTGAGCCCGAGGCCGGGCACTCCGAAAGCCTGGTACTGGTAGACGAGCCCGGAGTCTTTGGCGTTGAACGCCGACTCGGATACTCCCCACGGCACGCCGCGCTCAACACCGTATTGGATCTGCCGCCTCACGACAGATGTGTAGGTCTGGTCGAGCAACGTCGTAGGCCACGAACGCATAACGAGCAACGGCATGAGGTACTCGAACATCGAGGCGCTCCAAGACAGAAGCGCTCGGCCGCCGATGGTCTGTGTTATGGATCTGCCGAGGCGGAACCAGTGCTCTTGGGGGACATCACCCTTGGCGATGGCCAGGAAACTGGCGAGCCGACATTCCGAGGCGAGCATGTCGTAGTACGAGCCGTCGAGCCGACCTTCGGCGGTGTTGTAGCCAATC
>JAHIQC010000453.1 GCA_018902765.1 Actinomycetota bacterium
CGAAGGCGGCCAGCAGCAGGATCGTCAGGAACGCGCGCCCGACGATGCCGTTCGCGGTGCCCACCAGCACCCAGACGACACACACGAGGGCGGCCGCGACGAGCGCACCGATCGCGACCCAGATGGCGACGCGCACGAGCGAACTGGGTGCGCCGTCGGCGGGCGGCGCGGGGGGCTGTGGGGCAGGCGCACTCATGGCGGTCCTTTCTCGACGCGGGCCTCGGCCCGTTCGATCATCCTGACACGGGGGTCCTGCGAACGGGAGGCCTCTGCGACAGGTTGGGGGATGCCGAGCTGCGCACAGCGGTGGGGAGGAGCGGATTTCAGGGATCTCGTTCTGGTTGTAATATGGCTAGTCGCGCCTCCGGTCGACTGAGAAAGCCGGGCGGGTGCGCTCTGGCGAGTTACCCAAGCGGCCAAAGGGATCTGACTGTAAATCAGCCGGCGTAGCCTTCGGGGGTTCGAATCCCTCACTCGCCACAAACCCAGAACGGCCCGGAATCACTGAGCTCTCTCATGATCCGGGCCATTCTGTTCGCAATGGCCGCGGAGCCGATCCCCGGTGAATCCCCGGACGTCACGCGGACTTGCGACAGTATGCCCATATGGCAGACAACATTCTTGTCGAGGGGAAACCCCGCATCGGCTGGATGATCGACGGCGATCCTGACACTCCGCACGTATCGGTAATGCTGGAGCTAACCAGCGACCAGGTCCTGCTGACGGTGCCGATGCAAGGCATGATGAGCAGCAGCGATCCCTACACCCGGTGGTTCAGTCGTGGGATCCAACTCGTCGCTGACGGGAAGGTCATCGGCCCGACCGAGCCGCCGCGCGTGCTGAAGTTCTACGATCACAGCGGCGTTGTCATGCTCGTTGGCTGCCGGGCGGCCGGATACAACTTCAACATGGCCGCGGGTGCCGGGCGAATCGTGGCGAACTATGCAGTTCTCGGCGAGTACGGGCTAGAGCTAGAACTGATCAACGGCATTCGGACGGAGATGCCTGCGCTGGCGGCATGGACTCGCCTCTCTAGCACACGAAGAGAAACCGTCACGGATGATGAACATCGAGTGCAAGAACTTACCTTGACGCTTCGCTCCCCGGCTGCTACCAAGCTCGCCAGTAGCAAGAACCTGACGATGCGTCCCTCGTGGCGTACGTCCATCCCCGAGCGCGGAACCCTCGCAACCCATGACGTTGTGCAGCTCGTAACGGAGACTCGGCGTCAAGACTCTTGGAATGCGAATCTGCTCTTTCACCGAGCGCTGCAAGATCTGCTCTCGTTGTCGGCGTGGCGAGCATTCGGGTTCTCGCGGATCGAGGTCGGGGTGCGCAACGAGTCGCCCGCCGATCCCGATCCGCGATTCGCGCCGGAACCGGCCATGCGGTGGTCGGAGGTAGTCACTCATCGTCACCGCCTTCATGAACCTTGGAAGTCCGAACCGAGATTCCTGTTCACGTACGAAGACATCGGTGCCCGCGGTGTTCGGCGGTGGTTGAAGATACTCAGCACCTACGAGCGTGCGATGTTGCCATTCATCAGCATGATCGATCAGCGCGGGATGTTCGTCCAAACTCGTGTTCTGCAAACTGGGATCGCGTTGGAGGCGCTGGGGTTCCAACTCGCGTCGGAAGCGGTTCCGCCCGCTCTAAACTCCCGCGGGCAAATCAGCTACAACGACGCGTTGCAAAAGATCATCGATGACATGCCAGTGGTGCCGCTCGTTGACATAGACGGATGGAGGGAGCGCTCGCGGCTTAGCTACATGGGCGTCAAGCATGCCGACAACCCCATGCCGGACATGCTCACGGTGGCGAACGCCTATCGCGAAAACGCCCTGGTGCTCCGATACTGGCTCGCAGCGAGACTGGGATGCTCTGAGGCAGTCCTTCGCGATCGGCTTTCTATGGACCCGCTCGCGGATGAATACGTGGCTGCTGTCTGACACATGCTGTGCGCCCCCGTGGAGTGGGGCGTATCGCAGGTGGCTGTAGAGCGGGAGGGGCCTCCGCGAACGGCTGCCCCTCCCTACGCTTGTCCGCGACCCCGTCGGACCGTAGACTTCGGAAAGGTTGACACCCACCCTCAGGCCAGCGTAGGCCTGTACCTCCTCTGAGGCTGCGACTCAAGGGAACTGGAATTCCCATTGAGCCGGTAGACCGAGATCACCGCGTCCGGCGATTTGAGACCTCGGTCGTGATCTAAATCGTCATCACAGCTCCTCCGTGCCGTCCGTGGAGACTTGGCCCGCTAGGCGAGCCCGAGCGGGCTCCATGTACGGATCGAAGTCGAGCGGGGCGTAGCGGTCGCCCGGAAGCTGCTTGATCAGTTCACGCTTCACTGCGCGTCCGAGAGCATTGGCCATCGCGGTGCGAGGGTTTGTCCAGGACTCGGGAATCCCCTTCTCCTGCTCATAGGCCGCGAACGCCTCTTCGCGCGTCAGCGCACGCCCGCTCGCATTGACGATCTCCACCATCCAGTCAGTAGAGGGAGTTCGCTTGATGCCGCTGCTTGTGGGCGGGGTGGAATCGATGCTCTGGTCCGCGCCACCGTCGCGACCATGAATGTCGCGCAGAGACCTGTCGGTCAGCGACGCATCGGATGATGGCTCTTCGCGGAAGGGGTCAGAAGGGTCGTCGCCGACGATGAACTGGATGTTCTGCACGGCACCACGGAGATGCTGCAGGCGCTGCTGCGAATCGGCCAGGGCTGCCTCTAATTCATGCACGCGCACTTCTGCGCTCTCGGCCTCCTTGCGAAGAGCGTCGAGCGTGACGCGAAGAGCTTCCTGATCCATGTCACTCATGGTAACCGAACCCGGACTCACTGTCCACACTAACAACGGTTAGGACTTATCCACAGGCTGTTAGTGGCTGTAAAGGTCAACTGGGGGACTGAGCGCTTACACCACGCCTCTGACACCCAGACTGGGGATTCGCTGAACGGGAGCGACGGTATCGAGCGCATCGAGGCGGCTCATGTCGTCGTGGTCGGAGAAAAGATGCAGATAGTGCTTGTACATGATCTGGAGGTTGGAGTGCCCAAGCCGCTTTGCGACGGTCTCGATCTGATATCCCTGCGCCGCGCTCCAACTCGCGTAGAAGTGGCGGAACGAGTACCAGGGGAGCTTGCGCAGGCCCAAGGCCTCGAGCGCGGGCACGACGTGGCTGCGGTAGACGCCCTCGCAGCGGAGCGCCTTGTTGTAGTTGAGGCGGCGGTCAGCGCCCTCCGGTGTGAGGTTGTGGCGGATATCGCCACCCTTGTCCCTCCCTGGCCACAGGAGTGCGTCGGGATCGTCATGGTGGGGGTGCTGGGCCAAGTGGTCGCGTAGCTCGCTGAGGAGCGACGGCGGCAGGGGCACCTTCCGATTCGCGGCGCTGGTCTTCGTCCGCTTCTCCTTCCAGCCCCGCTTTGTCGTGTGTTGACGCTGACGGACCACCTCGACGTGGCCCCTCTGGAAGTTCACATGCTTGATGTCCCCGATGCGCAGCGCCTCCAGCTCGCCGGGGCGCAGACCCGTCTTGCAAGCGAACCGAACGATGAGACCGTAGGGCGGGGTGAGGTCTAGGTAGTCCAGCAGGGCCGCGATCTCATGCGGGTCGTAGAACTCGACTTCGGTGTGGTCCATCTTGATGCGGTCGACGGCGTCGCAGGGGTTGACGGTGATGAGCTGGTGCTTCTGCGCGTGGTGGAAGACCCGACCCAGCGTCGTCAGGATGCCGTTCAGACTCGACGGTGCGTAGAGCTCGTCTGGCGCGTCCGGGTTCGACTTCGGCTTGAGCTTGACCTGCATCGCCGCCCACCATTTCTCGACGTCGAGCGACGAGATCTGCGAGATGCGGCGCTCGCCGAACGCGTCGTAGATGTGCAG
>JAHIQC010000454.1 GCA_018902765.1 Actinomycetota bacterium
ATCGAGCGGGTGATGCAGGTGCTGAGCCGGCGAACCAAGAACAACCCGGTGCTGATCGGAGAGCCTGGCGTTGGCAAGACCGCTGTGGCCGAGGGGCTGGCGCAGCGGATTGCTTCCGATGAGGTGCCCGAGACTATTCGCGACAAGCAGCTCTACACCCTGGACTTGGCGGCACTCGTTGCCGGATCCAAGTATCGCGGAGAGTTCGAAGATAGACTCAAGAAGGTCATGAAGGAGATTCGCGAGCGAGGCGACGTCATCTTGTTCGTCGATGAGATGCATACCTTGGTCGGCGCGGGTGCCGCCGAGGGCGCCATTGATGCGGCGAGCATCATCAAGCCCGCTTTGGCACGTGGCGAGCTGCAAACGATCGGCGCGACCACGATTGACGAGTATCGCAAGTACGTCGAGAAGGACCCGGCCCTGGAGCGTAGGTTCCAGCCCATAGTCGTCGGCGAGCCGTCCGTGGCGGAGACCATCGAGATCCTCAAGGGATTGCGGGACCGCTACGAGGCGCACCATCGGGTCTCGATCACAGATGGCGCCATCGACGCGGCGGCCACGCTTGCAGACCGATACATATCGGACCGCTTCATGCCCGACAAGGCTATCGACCTTATCGACGAGGCTGGCTCCAAGATGCGCATCAAGATGATGACCGCACCGCCGGACGTCAAGGAGATCGAGGACAGGCTGCGTCGGGTCCGTGCCGAGAAGGAAGCCGCGATCGAAGCGCAGGAATTCGAAAAGGCCGCTTCGCTGCGCGACAAGGAAAAGCAGATCTTGGGCGAGAAGCGCGCCATGGAAGAGGAGTGGCTCAAGCCCGATAATCGTCGTCTCGTCGAGGTGACCGAGCGTGAGATCGCCGAGGTCCTGTCGATGTGGACCGGTGTACCGGTAACCTCCCTCACCGAGGAGGAGACCCAGAAGCTGCTGCGCATGGAGGGCTCCCTGCACGAGCGGATCGTGGGCCAGGACGAGGCCGTCACTTCGGTCTCCAAGGCGATTCGTCGCGCGCGCGCAGGGCTGAAGGATCCACGTCGCCCTGCTGGCTCGTTCATCTTCCTCGGGCCCAGCGGCGTGGGAAAGACCGAGCTTTCAAAGGCGCTTGCATCGTTCCTCTTCGGCAACGAAGAGGCGCTCATCCAGCTGGACATGTCGGAGTACATGGAGAAGCACACGGTCTCGCGCCTCATCGGTTCGCCTCCCGGGTATGTCGGGTTCGATGATGGCGGTCAGCTGACAGAGCTCGTTCGCCGCAGGCCCTACTCGGTGATTCTGTTCGATGAGATCGAGAAGGCACATCCGGACGTGTTCAACGTCTTGCTGCAGATACTCGAAGAGGGCAGGCTCACCGATGCCCAGGGTCGCAAAGTCGACTTCAAGAACGCGATCGTGATCATGACCAGCAACGTCGGCGCCCGCGACATCGTCAAAGGGCAGTCGCTCGGATTCACCGTCGCCGAGGTCAATGGCCTGGCATACGGGGACATCAAGGACCGCGTCACCGGAGAGCTCAAAAAGCTGTTCCGCCCTGAGTTCTTGAACAGGGTTGACGAGGTCATCGTGTTCCACGATCTGACCTCCGAGGAGATCAAGCAGATCGTCGACCTGATGATGGATCGTCTGCGAGTGCAGTTGTCGGCCCACGGGTTGACTATCACCCTCACCGACGAAGCTCGAGACATCTTGGCCAAGGAAGGTTTTGATCCGTCGATGGGCGCGAGGCCCCTACGACGAGCGATTCAGCGCTTGGTCGAGGATCAACTTTCCGAGCAGTTACTGGCTGGACAGTGGCAGGAAGGGGACGTCATCGAGACCTATGCGGTCGATGGCGCACTGGCATTCCGCAAGGGCGAAGGCAAAGCAAGCATCCCGGCTACCGCCTCCTCTGATACCCCGAAGCCCAGCATGCCCAAGAGAAGCAAGGCCCGCAGGGGCGGCGACGCCGCTCTCGGTGGTTCGACGGGCGCGTAGCCTAAAATGGCGCGAGTTCGCACCGTATGGCGATGCCAGCAGTGTGGTGCATCTGCACCAAAGTGGCTGGGTCGTTGCCCTGACTGCACTGAATATGGAACGTATGTCGAGGAACTCGAGGCAGCTCCAGTGGCCTCGAGTTCCTCGACGCTCAGACAGGTTCCTGTGCCACTCTCAGACACAGCCTCGATCGAGCATGCTCGAACCATTGTCGGCATAGACGAGTTCGACCGAGTCCTCGGAGGAGGACTGGTTCGTGGTTCACTCGTCTTGATCGGCGGCGAGCCTGGTATTGGGAAATCGACGCTTCTGCTGCAGGCCGCAGGATCGCTTTCTGAGGCGGGCCGCACCGTCCTCTATGTGTGTGGCGAGGAGTCCCCGGAGCAAATCGGCATGCGGGCGCGCAGGCTTGGGATCGAGGGCAAGGGCATCTCGATGCTTTCCGAGGTGGATGTCGCGCATGTGGAAGCCACCGTCAGGGAGCTTCGTCCCGATCTGCTCGTCATCGATTCGATCCAGACTGTCTACGACCCCGATCTCGCAGGCGCGGTCGGCAGCGTTGGCCAGGTGCGAGCAGCTACATCGCGACTCATGCGCCTGGCGAAGGACGCCGGAATCACAACGATGATCGTGGGTCACGTCACGAAGGACGGAGCGATTGCAGGTCCGCGGGTGCTCGAGCACATGGTCGATGCGGTTTTGTACTTCGAAGGAGACCGGGATCATGCGTTTCGGGTCGTCAGGTCGGTCAAGAACCGCTTTGGCTCGTCTTCTGAGATTGGGATCTTCGAGATGAGCGAGTCGGGGCTTCGAGGAGTCTCGAACCCCTCCGAGCTGCTCTTGGGCGAGCGGGGGGTGCCGGCATCGGGCTCGGCAGTCATGGCCGCAATGGAGGGCTCGCGGCCTCTTCTTCTCGAGGTTCAGGCGCTCGTTACCCCTTCGTATCTTCAGGTTCCGCGAAGACTTGCCACGGGGATCGACGCCTCACGACTTCTCCAGGTGATCGGGGTTCTTGAGCGACGAGCCGATGTCTCTTTCGCGGGGTTTGATGTCTATGTGTCGGTAGCCGGAGGGGTTCGCGTCTCGGAACCGGCAGTGGATGTGCCGCTGGCTTTGGCGCTCGTGTCGGCACGCAAAGACATCCCGCTGTCAGCCGAGATCGTGGCGTTTGGTGAGATCGGCCTTACTGGCAAGGTGCGGCCTGTCGCTCACGCCGAGGGACGATTGCGTGAGGCCGCGCGGCAGGGCCTCACGAGAGCCGTGGCGGTGCTTCCCTCCTCGGTAGGTGTGGTAAAAGGCATCGCTCAGGTTCAAGTCACAGACGTCAGCGGGCTCGTGGCGATGGTGTCAGCTCGGAGCTGAGATCACCTTCGACTCTCGCAATGCGGGACATAACGGGCGCATTCTGGCAGAATCGAATAACCGACCGCTCACTGTGAAGGGGCCCGATGGACGCGCGAACCCAAGAGATCCTGCAGGCGGAACTCGCGAAGGTCGCTCCGGGCACTCAGCTGCGCGAAGGGCTCGAGTACATCCTTTCGGCGCGCACCGGCGCACTTATCGTCATGGGCGATACCGAAGAGGTAGCCAAGCTGTGCAACGGCGGCTTCGACATCGATACGCCCTTCACCCCACAGCGGCTCTTCGAGCTCGCGAAGATGGACGGAGCCATTGTCCTCGATGCCGAGTGTCGACGCATCCGTAGGGCGAACGTGCACCTAGTCCCTGATCCGGGATTGCCAACGACCGAGACCGGCATGCGTCATAGAACTGCTGAGCGCGTCAGCCGCCAGACCAGCGCACTTGTGGTTTCTATCTCGCAACGCCGCGATGTCGTAAGCCTCTACCTAGGCGGAAAGCGTGTCATTCTGGATGACATCGAGGTCGTGCTTGCCAAGGCCAACCAGGCGCTTCAGACGCTGCAAAGATACCGCCTGAGACTCGATGAAGTCCTTGAGAGGCTGACGTTGCTCGAGTTCGACGATATCGTCACCTTGGGCGACCTTGTCGAGGTGGTGAGCAGGTTCGAGATGGTGCAGCGAGTCTCCCGCGAGGTCTCACGCTACATCCTCGCCCTCGGAACAGAGGGTCGGCTTGTGCGAATGCAGGCCGAGGAACTGACCGCGAACCTCGATGACCTCTATCTTCTCGTCCTTAGGGACTACTCGGCCGATCCTGGGCCTCGCAAGGCCTCCGCTGTCCGCACCGCTTTGGGCAAGCTCACTCCTGAGCAGCTGCTCGAAGAAGTGACCGTTGGGACCACCATGGGGCTTTTGGCTGACGACACCCAAGGCGGCGAGGACCATGTTGCCGCGCGCGGCTTTCGGGTGCTGCGACGGATCCCCTTATTGCCTGCCTCGGTCGTCGCTCGCCTTGTGGAGCGATTCGGAACACTTGCTGAGATACGGCGCGCCGACCTGCCGGCTCTCGACAGCGTAGATGGCGTCGGTACGCGCCGAGCACGCGCGATTATCGAAGGCCTACAAAGGATGCGCCAGAGCGCTTCAGCGTAGTCGTGCAGGCCTGTTCCCGCGCCTGCTCAGCGTGGTAAACTGCCTGCACACTTGGGTTCAACGTCGGTCTTGAAGGAGGTGGGCGGAGGCGTATAGACTCCACGCTTCCCTGACATGATTGTCCACATCACCCGTTTCGTCTTTGTTGCTGCGGGCGCGTTGGGTGGATATGCGGTCAATGGGCTCATCGACTGGCCGGAGGCGACGGGCTACTCCGATTTTCTCGTCATCTTCATCTTCCTGATTCTAGGCACGTCGATCGGTTACATCCTCGGTGGGATCCTTGGGCGCGAGTTGGCAGCGATGTACCTAGTTGCCGAGGAGCGTTTGCGCATATTATCTCCGGCGGATATCGCTTTGGGCACGATCGGCCTGGTCGTCGGCTTGGTGATCGCATTCCTTGGCTCTCAGCCCTTGCGGTTGGTCCAGCCCACATGGATCGCGATCATCGCGACTACCCTGCTTTTCTTGCTCGCTTCGTCTCTCGGCGTCCGCATCGCTTTGCTCAAGCGCGACGATCTTGCACATGTGTTTCCTAGATTCTCTGCCCATGAGGTCGCGCTGGCTTCAGCCCAGCGCGAGTTGTTGCTGCTCGACACGAGTGCAGTCATTGATGGCCGATTCTCTGAGCTCATGCGCCTCAACCTACTCGGTGGTGACGTCAGGGTGCCCCGATTCGTGCTAGCCGAGCTTCAGACACTTGCCGACTCTGCGGACGAGATCAAGCGCGCACGCGGTCGCCGCGGACTGGACCTTCTGACTCGAATCCAATCAAATGACGACGTGAGCCTGTTCGAGGCCGATTATCCCGATCTGCCCGCTGTGGACGACAAGCTGATGCGACTGGCCCTCGACTCGGCTGGCACCATCATCACCGTCGACTACAACCTCACCAAGGTTGCGGGCGTGCGCGACATCCGAGTGATCAATCTCAATGAGATTGCTGCGGCACTGAAGCCCGCGTATCTTCCCGGCGAGAGCCTGTCTGTCCATCTGACACGTTTGGGCAAAGAGGCCGATCAAGGTGTCGGCTACCTTCAGGATGGCACGATGATCGTCGTTCATGATGGCTCTGTGCATGTGGGGGCCGACGTCGTGACGGAGGTCACCTCCGTGCTTCAGACCTCGGCGGGTCGTATGATCTTTGCCAAGTTCGCTGGGTTGCAGCTCCTCGCCGATGCGTCTGAGGAATCCTGATTCAGATGGGTACGCCCACAGTCGCAGCGCTCATCGCAGCCGGAGGGACGGGCGAGCGCTTCGGCGACGATCGTGGCAAGCAGATGGCTTTGGTCGCGGGTCGTCCGGTCCTGGCGCACGTGGTATCAGCATTTGCAGAAGCCGATTCTGTTGGCATCATAGTGCTCGTGGGGCACCCGGAACGTTTGGCCGAGTATGAATCCGCTGTGGCTCCCTTCTGCGGCTCTACGCCGCTTGTCACGGTATGCGGAGGTGAGACTCGTCAGGAATCCGTGGCTGCCGGGATTGCCGCCATCGCCGAGTCCTGGCCGTTCATCGCGGTGCACGATGGCGCGAGACCACTTGTGACTCCAGAGCTGATCGATCGCGTGGTCGAGGAACTATCGAAAGATGGTGAACTCGACGGACTGATTGTCGGGCATCCGGCATACGACACTGTCAAACAGGTGGACGGAGATCGCATCACGGGGTCTTTGGATCGTGACCGATGCTGGATGGTGCAAACTCCTCAGGTCTTCCGAGCGCCGGC
>JAHIQC010000455.1 GCA_018902765.1 Actinomycetota bacterium
GACGACGAGGGCCACACCGTGGCTGTCCGCGGCCGGCGTGAGTTGGTCGAGGCCCTTCGTCAGGGTATCGCCTGCCCGTTCCAGCTGTGCATCCAAATCCCAGACTGGTTTCGAGTCGTCTTGGGCATCGGCCATGTAGACGACGATGACCGCGTCGTCCCCCTCATCTGTGCTGTACAGGGTAATGTGAGTGCCTGCGGAGACTCCGCCCATGGCGGCGACCCGCCGGAGCCCCAGTCGCTTGGCCGACTCCTCAATGAAGAGGCCAGACGTATCCTCGAGCAGCTTGCGCAGATCGGCACCTCCGCCATCCTCGTCGATGGCAGCCATCGCCGCAGTCGTGCAGGCCATGCAAAGCGAGGATGGCGATACGACGACCAGCGCATCACGGTCCCTGAGGAGCGGCCGTCGGTCCAGCGGCATCTCCTGAATGCGCACCCGTCTTGGGGCGTCAACGGAGTCCATTGTCAGGGCGGCCAAGGCAGCCGGCGTGACTCCGCGCAACCACTCCAACTCCTTGAGGCGCCGATCGTCGAACATGACCGCCTCGGTCAGCGTCTCCCACGAGTTCTCATCGGGCACGAAGATCGGATCAGTCGCCGATTCCTCATGCGGCTGGTTCCGACGCAGTCCGGATCGTCGACAGACTTCATGACTCAGCGTCAATCCTGCGCGCATGATATCGCGGGCTCGTGCGATTCCCGGCAGCCGCTCTGCGTGCGGGTGAAGGAACAGGGCGCGCGTCAATAGTCGAATGAGGTGAAGCGAGTCTGGGGTGTCGCCGGCAAGCACAAGGTGTCCGTGTCCCAGAAACTGGACCTCACTGCAGAATTCGCCTGCTAGCGGATCATCGTATGGAGCAAGCGTTCGTAAATCCTTGTGCCCCAAAATGACATCGCCCAGGGAGCTACCGCCGGCTGCCGCGAACCGACCCGCCGCGTCGTGCGCATTGGAAATGGCGGCGAGTGCGGCGAACTTCAACCGAGTCGACTTTTCGGCATTCTCGGGAAGCAGTTGCAGAGCCGCGAGCGCCGAGACCACGCCCGGATGACCTGCCCGGGCTAGGGCTCGCGCAAGTGGCCGCGTACTGAGTCCGTCTCGTGACATCGGTCGCATGGCGAGAGTATGGCACCGTCCTCTGACATCGACTCACGCCGGCCGAAACAGAGGTTGTAGGGTGGCTCCGTCTGGAAACTACATCCGGCACACAATGCTTCCCTTAGACTGGGCCTACCGCAACGCATGCCTCGTCTGCCGTCCTGACAGCGACTGGCTCGATGCAAGCGAGATTTCAGAGGGGGACGAACAGAAGGCCCGACGCTGCCAACTGCTCCGCGAAGCAAGCATGAGTGACGGTCAAGCGTTTCTTGCCGGCAGAGGTGAATCCCGTTCGTGCAACTCAATGGGTTGGCGGTATCGGTCGTTCCAGCTCGTTCGGGCTAGAGGTGCGTAGCGCACGACCCCCATCGCAGTCTGCTCAAACATGTCACAGTCATGCGTAGACTGTGAGTGGTATTGCACGTCTCTGATAAGCCAGGGGGCAGCTCAGATATGGACTCCGGATCCCTCAAGACTCTGTCGGTCGGCGACATCACCGGCGAGTTCTTCGTCCCGTCATACCAGCGCGGCTATCGCTGGACCCCGCTGGAAGTCGGCCAACTCCTAAAGGACATCCAGGACAGTGTCGGCACGACCTACTACCTTCAACCGATTGTAGTAAAGGCTCGACACGACAACTCATGGGAGCTGGTGGACGGCCAACAGCGGCTGACCACCCTCTACCTCATCTTCCGGTATCTGCAGAGCGCCCACCTGCCAAGCGCAAGTATTGGTTATGCGCTCACGTATGAGACACGAGATGGCAGCAGATCGTATCTCGAGCGCTTGGACGAGGCTGATGCAGAAAGCAACATCGACTACTCGCACATGCTCGGTGCCTACAAGCACATAGAAGCGTGGTTCAGTCAGTTCGGGCACCGGACTACACACGAGGCCACTCAGATGTACGGGCACCTCTTCAGCGGCGTGAAGGTCCTGTGGTATGAGGCCTCGCCTGAGGTCGACTCTCGAGACCTATTCACTCGCCTAAACGTCGGCCGTATTCCGCTGACCGACGCAGAGCTCGTGAAGGCTCAGTTGCTGAGCCACGGGCAAGACGGACAAGGCCAGACCGATCGGGCCACCGAGATGGCAGTTAGTTGGGACCGGATCGAGCGGGACCTTCGGACGCCAGAGCTGTGGGCGTTCATCGCCGGGCGTGATGGTGGCGATGCGACCCACATCAGTCTTCTTCTAGATGCACTAGCCGGCACTCCGCGCGGGCGCGATCGCCTCCCGTTCCAGACGTTCGAAACACTTCGCCCGAGGATTGCCGAAGACGCCAAGGGTTTCTGGGAGCAGGTCGTCGGCCTTCACTCTCTGGTTATGGGCTGGTACGAGGACCGCGACCTCTTCCACAAGGTCGGCTTCCTGATCGCCGTGGGCAAGTCGTTCCACGAACTCGTGGCGCTGTCCGATGGCAGGGGCCGAAGTGACTTTGAATCCGCACTCGACGAGGTGATTCGCGGCTATCTCA
>JAHIQC010000456.1 GCA_018902765.1 Actinomycetota bacterium
CGCAGCCAAGACCGCCGAGGAGGCTGCAGCGCGCAAGGAACTCGAAGCCATGCGTCAGGCGCTCACGCTCGAGGTCCAGGATTATCTTCGGCATAGTCATGTTCTGGAGTCGACTCGCATGGAGATATCCGAGGTCGCGACACAGATCGCGCAGGCCGACGCGGAGCTTGAGTCCACACGGCAGGCCATCATCGTTCGCACCGTGGAGGTGTATCGCGGAGGCTCCGTGGGTCTGCTCGAGATACTGCTCGACGCGCGCTCGATCCAGGACCTCATGGTGCGACTCAACTACGTGGGAGCGATCAACTCCCATGACGCGCGGCTCATGACCGATCTGCGTAAAGCACGAAACGAGAGCGCCTTTTTGCGCGAGAGTCTCAGTCTGCGCGAGCAGCATCTCTCGGAGCTGCAGGCGCAGGCAGACGAGAAGCAGCAAAAGATCGAGGCCGACATCGATGCGCAGCAGGCCAAGGCGACCGCGATCGGAGCTGACTTGGCCGAAATGATCCGGGTCGCCAAGGCCCAGGCGGTGTTCCAGGGCAGCGCCCCGGGTGCCGATTACTCTCCCGATACCCTGATCTCGGATGCGAATTTCACCGCCTCGGACTCTATGACTGTCGAGCAGATCCAGGGCTTCTTGGAGCAGCAGTCGGGCACGCTGGACACCTATCGCGCGGCGGACCACAACGGCGTGGTGAAGTCTGCGGCGCAGATGATCGCAGAGGCGGCCGCTGGGTGGGGAGTGAGTCCCAAGGTGATTCTTGTCTCGCTGCAAAAGGAGCAGTCGCTGATCTCCAGGGGCTCGCCATCGCAGAACGCGTATGACTGGGCCATGGGCTGCGGCAAGGCGGACAGCCGCACGTATACCCAGTTCAAGGGCTTCGGCCAGCAGATCTGGTGGGGTGCCCAGAAGCTCAACAAGAACGCGGGCCCGTGGAGGGTCGGTATCGAGATGACGATCGACGGAAACCTCGTGCGCCCGTCCAATTCGTCGACCTACTCGCTGTACAAGTACACGCCGCATCTCCGCGGGACAATGTCGTTCTGGCTTTTGTACTGGCGCTACTTCGGCGACCCGCTCTCGCAGTAGGTCCGGCCAAGACTGGACAACGCGGCACCTTACCGCCACAGTTCGCAAAGTGGATTCCTCGGCGTACATAGCGGGCTTAGTGCTCGGAGCTAGCCTTATCATGGCGATCGGCGCGCAGAACGCGCTCGTGTTGCGGCAGGGGATCAAGCGTGAGCACGTGTTCGCGGTCGCAGCGGCGTGTACGCTCATCGATTGGGTGCTCATCATTTTCGGGGCTGGGGGTTTCGGCACCCTGATCGCACTGTTTCCAGCAATCACGGCGGTTGCGGCCTGGGGTGGAGCCGCGTTCCTGTTCGTGTACGGCGCGCTGTCGTTTCGCTCCGCGACCAAGTCCGAGACTATGACCGCCGGCCAGCATCGCGGCCGGGAGCCCGTCGGCGGCTCGGTGCGTGCAGCGATCGCCGCCACGCTTGCCGTCAGCCTGCTCAACCCCCACGTCTACCTCGATACCGTGGTCCTGCTGGGCAGCATTGCTGCGCAGTATGAATCGGCATCTCGCGTGCTTTTCGTGGCTGGCGCCTGCACCGCGTCGGCCGCATGGTTCTTTGGGCTGGCCTTCGGCGCGCGCCTACTCGCGCCGCTGTTCGCGCGCCCGATCGCATGGCGGGTACTCGATGTGCTCATCGGCGTGGTCATGTGGACGATCGCCACCACGCTGGTGCTCGGTCAGCTCTAGCCTCGATTCTCCACGAAGGTCACCGATTCGGTCCTGAAGACCCGAATCCGACCTCCTGTCACGATATCGCATCCGCCTGAGCGTTGCTCGCGGCGTGGTGGCGACCTGGGAGTGCTCTGGTGAGCCTTCTCGAGTGGTATGCGTCTGTTTCCGGGCGCGACAAGACGCGCTTCCTGCCGAGTGGTGCTCCGTGTCGAGGTCGCTGACGGGCAGGCTTAGCCCGCAGGCAGCGCTCTGAGTCGCGCGAAGGGACCGATCATGACCGGCCCCCACTCCCACCCTCTCTGGAGTCTGAGCTTGAGTTGCCGCGACCCCGCGCGGATCCGTCCTGCGACGTGGAACAGCCGATACCTCAGGGTCTTGGGTTCGGCTGTGGTCAGGGAGGTTCCTTGAAGCAGGAGCATCTTGGTCCAGGCCACGAGATCGCATCCCATGAGCACGAGCTGTAGCCACGCCTCGTTCTTGGAGAAGCTGTGGAAGGGCATGTTGCGCAGTCCGCTCGCCTTAGCACACCTGATCGAGTCCTCGATCGCGGCACGGGAACGGTGTATCTGCTCGAGGCGTGCGATGCGGCTTCCCTTCTGGTTCGTGAGCATCACCTGGAAGCGGTGACCGTCGTGATCGGTGAAGCTGAGCTGGGCACCGGGATGCGGGATCTCACGCCTGCAGATCGCACGCGTACCTCTCGGCCAGCCTGACAGGCCGATAGGGAGTTCAGCGACCCAGGCACCGTCGCGAGGAACGCCGACGGCATCGAGCGCCGGGACCCAAGCGCTCTCGGGCAGTGCGAGTATCGCCTCACGCACACGGCCTGACAGATCACAGCCCACCGAGAAGAGCAGCTCTACAATCCTGTACTTGCGGTGCTTGGCGCGGCGTTGGCGGCCGCCCTACTCGCCCCCCGCAACGTCTCGTTCGACCGACGTGTGTGTGGGGCATCTCTGCGCTCGTGAGCGCGTGGCTCATTGGCGACGGGATGCGCATCATTGCCCGCGCACGTGACGTCTACGACAGCTACGCCCATCTGATCTCTCCGGACGAGACTACGGCGGCCGCCTACACGGCGCTCGCACTCTGGGCACTCCTTGGCATTCTGATCGGCTATGTCTTTCCAGCGTGGGCCGGGGCGTTCGTTGGCCGACGGGTAGCGCATGGCACCGGCTGGCTTGCTGCGGGAAGTGTTGCGGTCGGCGTGTCGCTTGCTGTCTATACGCTCGTGTCGTTCGTCACTCCCTGAGCACCGTTTCTCGTTTCGGTTTCGCATGCTGGGGTATCGTTTAGGGAGCATCTGAATTCGAGCGTCGCCAGTGCGCGCGTCGCTCAAGGCCACAGGAGACTCCATGAGGTCCGATCGAAGTGCTCGGTCGTTCGCTCGCTTGCTGCTTGCAGTGGTGCTCACGTGCGCGCTCATGCGGTCTTCTGCACTCGCGAGCATTTTGCCTTCTGCCAAGTCACCCGGCCCTCGTGCTGCTACGCGCGGCCCTGCAGTCGACCAGGCGACCAACATCCTCGTAAAGCTCAAGCCAGGCACAACTCGCGAGTACGCACGCGCTGTTGGTCGCGAACTGGGCTTTCGGATCGTGCGAGAGATTCCGCGTATCGGCTGGACGGTGCTCCGCGCCACCTCGGACACTCCCGAGCAGGTTGCCGAGGAGATCCGTGCCTCGGGTCTTGCCGAGAAGGTGGAACTCGACGCGCAGGCTGAACTCGCGCTGACCCCGGATGACCCGTACTACCCGTCACAGTGGGGCTTTTCCAACACAGGCCAGAACGGCGGGACGCCTGGGGCCGACATCAACGCCGAGGCGGCGTGGAACACGTCAACGGGCTCCTCGGCAGTTGTGGTGGCGGTCGTGGATACTGGCGCGCATCTCGATCATCCCGACCTTGCCGACAACGCCTGGATCAACACCGCGGAGATTCCAAACAACGGGCTGGATGACGACCTCAACGGGTACGTCGACGACGTCAATGGCTGGGACTTCAACCACCGCGATGCGACTCCGTGGGACACGATGGACCAGGACTTCCATGGTACGCACGTGGCCGGGACAATCGGCGCCGTCAGCAACAACGCGCTCGGTGTCACGGGTGTGAACTGGGATGTCTCGATCATGTCGCTCAAGTTCATCAGTCCCACCTCCGGCTCGGTTGCGGCGGGAGCCGAGGCGATCGTCTATGCGGTGGATAACGGTGCCAGCGTCATCAATCACTCCTGGACTACGACCAGCTACTCTGCTGTCCTCGAGGACGCACTCTTGTACGCGCGAACGCATGGGGTCATCAATGTGTGTGCGGCGGGCAATTCCACTCGCAACCTCGACAGCAGCATCACCGTGTATCCAGCCGCAATCGAGGCTACGAATGTCGTTACCGTGGCAGCGACCGATCGCAATGACGTGCTCGCAAGCTTCTCGAACTACAGCGAGAACTACGTTGATATCGCAGCACCGGGCGTGGCGGTGACGTCTACCGTTCCAATCTATGATTCCGCATTCCATATCACCGACAGTCCGTACGAGATCGTCTACTTTGGCTTTCCGGTGGAGACGTCTGCTCAGGAACCCGCACGGCAGTCGATCATTGGCTGGTCCATGAACGAGCTCTCGCCGGATCGTGACAACTCGGTGCTCGTGGTCGACGATAGCCATCCGGCCGCAACTGGGGATCCGTTCGACCG
>JAHIQC010000457.1 GCA_018902765.1 Actinomycetota bacterium
CCGTGCGACCCACCGGAGCCAGGAGCGATTCTGCCAGAGCCGCGTACGTGGTCGTGGATGCGTTCCGCGTCTACACGTCGCTGCCCGAGCTCTACAAGCCCGCGTGCACGAGCTGCCATACCGACCGAGCGGGTACACACTGGTAACCGCACCGGTCAGGAGCATTGATGCCATACGCCACGCGTCGAATCTGGAACCCCGCCATGTATCAGGGCGGGGCGGTCACTCGGCGATACTTCGAGGGCTGGTACTTCAAGCAGGTCGATGCTGCCGAGGAGCGTGTCGTCGCCATCATCCCGGGCGTCGCGTACTCGCCCGACGGATCTGCCAGCCATGCGTTTGTGCAGCTCGTACCCAGTGGCGGTGAGGCGCACTACTTCGCCTTCCCGATTGAATCCTTCTCATTCGATCCCAACGACCCGTTCTCGATCCGCATAGCGGGCAACACGTTCTCCCGCAGCGGCATGGCACTTGAGCTGTCCGACGCAGGTCGCACGGTTTCGGGCACTGTCGGGTTCGGTCCGTGGTGGCCATGGCCGGTACGCGCTCTCTCGCCGGGGATCATGGGCTGGTACCGTTTCGTGCCCAGGATGGAGACCTATCACGGCGTGCTCTCGATGGACCACGAACTCTCAGGCTCGCTCACTATCGATGGCGAGCACATCGCGTTTGATGGCGGACGCGGCTACCTCGAGAAGGACTGGGGGAGAAGCTTCCCGAGTTCGTGGATCTGGGCGCAATCGAACCATTTCGGGACGCCGGGCGTTTCGCTCACCGTCTCGGTCGCCAAGGTGCCCTGGATGGGAGGCTCGTTCGTGGGCAACATCGCCGGTCTGTTGCTCGACGGCGAGCTGCATCGGTTCACGACCTACACGGGCGCGAAGCCGCTTTGTGTCGAGACGGGGAGTGGGGAGGCCCGGATCGTGCTCGCTGATCGGCACGAGGAGATTGAGATCGAGCTTCACGGCAGCGAGGCCATGTCGCTGGCCGCCCCAATCCTGGGCGATATGGAAGGGCGTGACGCCGAGTCGCTCGGTGGGACCGCCCATGTCACGCTGCGGTCCCGGCGCGGCGGACACGCTCCAGTGGTCTTTGAAGGCACGGGCCGCATGGCGGGCATCGAGATCATGAATGACAAGGATGAGCTCGGCGCCGGCGAGTGCGAGCCGCCCACGGCCGTACGCTAGCGGCCGTGTCCAGCGAGCGTGCTAGTTCGCAATCGCCACGATCCGGCGTATGAATCGTTCGTTCTCGGCCACATCGAGCAAGAACGCTGCGAGATCCGCGCGCGAGATGCTGAGACCATCCGGCACGACGGTCCCCTCGGCGACTCGATATGAGCCAGTGGCCGTGCGGTTGGTGAGTATGGCGGGGCGCACCACGGTCCAGTTGAGGTCGTCTCGTGCTGTGAGCTCAGACTCCATGAGGGCGATGGCAGGGTAGAGGCGTGAGACGATCGGAATACGTCGGACAAGGCGGTAGCCGAGCGGTAGTGTCGAGGATTCGACTCCGGCGCCCTCGGCGGACACCGCGATCAACCTGCGCACATTCGCTGCGATCGCTGCGTTCGCGAGGTTTCGCATTCCCTCGGTGTACACATTTCCGCTTCTTCGTGGGCGTGGTGCGACAAGTGATATCACGAGATCGCATCCATCGAGCGCTTCGGGGAGCGTGTCGGGCTCGAGAACGTCGCCGGTGACCACGCGCAGGTTCGGGTGCTGCATCGAGAACGCTGACCCCGACCTCACGAGCGCGGTCACCCCATTGCCATCGCTAAGCGCCCGCTGAACGAGTAGCCGACCTGTGCGCCCGCTCGCGCCGAGTATCAGCATCGTGAAAGGCATGGGCTCAGGTGCTCAGTAGCGTGAGCAGGGCGATGACGACGACCCATATCGTGATGCTGAGCGGCATGTTCGCGCGCTCCTTGTCGACCATCTGCCCGAACGTCGAGTTCACGAAGTTCCACTTGTAGTCGCGCAGCTTGCCGCCCCACACGTACCAACGCACCGGCACGAACAGGATGAATGCGATGGCGAACACCAAGATGGGCACGGGATGGGGCTCCTCGGCAAGGGGAACGGGCGATGCGACCATGGTACCTGTTTCGGAGCTCGTCAGTCGTCCCAGGGCAACGGTGGCGGCCGAGGATCGGTGCGCAGGTGGTGTAGCAGCAGGCCGAGCATCACGAGCGCCAGCGCCGTGTAGAACGCGGGGTAGAACCACTCGGGCGCGGTGATCACGCTTTGGCGCACACGCAGATATCCGTTGCCAAGGCGCACGAGCGTGAAGCCGATGGCGAACACAAGGAAGCCGACGCCATCGCGGCGCGTGCGACTCATGACCCACAGAGCGGCTGCCCCCACGATGAGCGCACCCGCCATCTCGTAGCGCTGCGTGGGATGCACGGATTTCACCTGGCCGACGAGGCCCATGATGCCGATCTGCCCCTTGGTGA
>JAHIQC010000458.1 GCA_018902765.1 Actinomycetota bacterium
ACATCGGCAACGCCGATCCGCAGGCGCTGCTCGTGGCACATGCTGCCTTCAATGCCGCTGCGTCCATCGGGTGGCCGGAGTGCCGCATCAATCTGGCTCAGGCTGCGATCTACATGGCGCTGGCACCGAAATCGAACTCGTCCTATCTTGCGATTGACGCTGCTTTGGCCGAAGTCCGCACGGGCCCTGCTCGCAACGTCCCGGATCACCTGAGGGACCGCCATCGCCCGGGCGCAGATTCCTACGGCCCCTACCTCTACCCGCACGATCACCCCGGGGGCCACGTCGATCAGCGCTATCTGCCGGCCGGACTTGAGCCTGGAGCGTTCTATCACTCGCGGGGCCGAGGGTGGGAGTCCTCCATGATCAGGGATCGTTCGGCCAGCTCCGAAGCTCCTCTTGAGGCGCCGGACACGGAATCGAAGCACACCTGACCTCCGGCCATTTCCTCTGCTGGCGAGCGTGGCCTCTGCTACACTTGTTCGAGGTAACTCGACCCGATCGGGCTTCTAGATGCAGGCCGTGGATATTCTTCAGACTGTGCTCATCGTCGCAGGCATCGCAGTATCTGCGGTCGCCTGTTATGCGCTCGTGGAGTTCATCAAGACCGCTCGGGCCGCAAGGCGCTTTGCCGATGAGACCCGCGAGCGTCTGACTCCATTGCTCGACAAGGTCGACATAACGGTAGATGCCGTAAACGCCGAACTCCTTCGCATCGACGCCATCCTCACCCAGTTCGAGGAGGTGTCGGATCGAGTCAGCTCGACGACCAGTGCGGTGCACGATGTGGTCAACGCACCACTTGATGCGGTCACAGCGGTGAGTAGTGGAGTGCGTGACGTGTTCTCGGCGTGGCGTCGAGCCCGCAAGTAGTCCCATCACTCCAAGCACCCACACGCGAGTTCTAACGGAGGAAGCATGTCCACAGACAGAATCACATTGACGGTGCCAGCCAGGCCCGAATATGCCAAGACGGTGAGAATGACCGCATCGGCTTTGGTGAGTCGTACCGGCATGAGCTACGACGAAGTGGACGATGTTCGCGTCGCAGCCGAAGAGGCGTTCGTCTACGCGGTGGATCACTGCAATGAGGTAGGCTCCGTCGCCCTGGACTTCGATTTGTCAGACGAGACCCTTGTCGTTCGAGTCAGTCTCGGCGACGCCTCCCGGGTGACGGATGAAGAAGTCGAGCGCCGAGCCGCGTACGCGACGTTCATCCTGCAGTCCGTGTGTGATCGGTTCGAGCTTTCGAGCGACGAGCAGGGTCCTCATCTGACGCTCGTCAAGAATCTCCCGGCCACCCAGGATGTCGCGGGGCCCGAAGATGCCGATAGCTAGACGCCCACAGAAACAGAACTCGCGTCGACTGACGTGGGACAAGGTCCACACCAAGGAGCTGTTCCGCATCTATCGCCTCAATGGCGACGAGGCGGCGCGCGACGAGCTCATCACTATGTATCTGAACTTGGTGAAGTATCTTGCCAGCCGATTCCGCAACCGCGGTGAGCCGATCGACGATCTTATCCAGGTGGGAACCATCGGGCTGATCAAGGCGATTGACCGTTTCGACATCGAGCGCCAGGTCGAGTTCACCACCTATGCGACTCCGACCATTGTCGGAGAGCTCAAGCGCTACTTTCGCGACAAGGGCTGGGCCATCAAGGTGCCAAGGCGCCTACAAGAGCTCTCGTTCAAGGTGAACCAAGCAATTGACGCATTGACGCAGCGCCTGCAGCGTTCACCCACCATCCCCGAGATCGCTGAGTATCTCGGCGTGACCTCCGAGGAGGTCCTAGAGGCGATGGAGACGAGCGAGGCATACAACTTCGTCTCGCTGGAGAGCGACAGAGGCGGAGATGGCTCCGACTCCTTCAGCATTCTTGAGTACATCGGCAAGGACGACCAGCTCATGGCCGTCGTTGAGGACAGGGCCACGCTCGCGGCAGCCCTGCAGAAGCTAACGCCGATGGAGCAGAAAGTGCTCTATCTGAGGTTCTTCGAGGGGTTGACTCAGACCGAGATCGCGAAGCAACTCGTAATCTCGCAGATGCAGGTTTCGAGACTCTTGCGACGGACCCTTAGGGTCCTGCGCGAGAACATCGTGAGGGAGCCGTAGTTCCATGGAAACGCCGAAGAATCCAGATCGTGCGACACGTGCAGGCATCATCGCGTGGGGGACGATAGGCTGGTTGATACTCGCTGGAGGCGCATTCTGGCTACTCGGGGCTATCGCGCCCGCGCTCGTGCCTTTTATGATGGGCGGCGTGATCATTCTGGTGCTGCGCGCCCCCGTCAATCTGCTAGAGGCTCGTGGTATGCCTCGTGCATGGGCGGTCGCTGCGTGCTATGTGCTGATGTTCACCGGAATCGCCGTATTCAGCTCGTTCGTGATCCCGGCGATCGTCACTCAGTTGCAGCAGTTCACGCAGGAGTTCCCCAGCTACTACCGGATGGCTGAGCAGTGGTGGAACGGGCTGCAGGGCCAGGCTGAAACGGTCGTGTTGCCTGTCTGGGTCCACACCGGGGTGTCAGACGCAGTGGCGACGATATCATCGAATCTCACCAGCTGGGCATCGACCGCTGCTGGCGGCGTCCTCAGTGCCGGACAGTCTGCGGCCACGCTGTTGATCGATTTCGTGCTTGCGTTCGTCATAGGGTTCTGGGCACTTAAGGATCTGCCCAAGGTGCGCGTTGAGCTGATGGCGCTCATCGGCGAACACCGGCGAGGCGAGGCCGATATGATCCTTGAGACCGTTTTGCGCGTTCTTGGCGGATATGTGCGCGGGCAGCTCATGATTTCGGCCGTTACGGGGGTCTTGGTCTGGATCGGGCTGGCTATTGTTGGAGTGCCCTACGCCCTTGTTCTGGGCCTGAGCACAGGCATCCTCAACGTCGTTCCTTACCTCGGCCCCTTCGTAGGCGCCCTGATCGCCGGAATAGTCGGACTGTTTGTCTCGCCAATGACAGGGCTGCTGGCGGTCGTCGTGATCCTTGCTGCGCAGCAGCTCACCGATGTGTTTGTGACTCCGCGCGTGATGTCGTCGCAGGTCGACCTTCATCCGCTGCTCGTGATATTCTCGCTGCTCGTTGGCGGTACGCTGTTCGGCTTTTGGGGGCTCATCCTCGCGATTCCGGTAGCGGCCATTGGCAAGGGGCTCTTCGTGTACTACTACGAACGGAGCACCAACAGGGTGATTAGCACCGAGGACGGCGTGCTGTTCAAGAGCAAGTGCGCTGAGGCCACCCCCGAGTGCTCAGACACAGATGCGATCGACGAGGAGACGCAAGCGTGAAGTCCGCTGAGATAAGAGAGAGTTACCTGTCGTTCTTCGAGAGCAAGGGTGCTCGGCGCCAGCCCAGCTCCTCGCTCATACCCGATGATCCGTCACTCCTGTTCACGAGCGCGGGGATGGTGCAGTTCAAGCCGGTGTTCCTCGGCATGAAGGATTTGGGCTTTACGCGGGCCACCACCTGCCAGAAGTGCCTGCGCACTACCGACATCGACATCATCGGAACCACAGGGCGGCATCACAGCTTCTTCGAGATGCTCGGCAACTTCA
>JAHIQC010000035.1 GCA_018902765.1 Actinomycetota bacterium
ATAGTCGAGCCACTGCCACTGGCAGAGGGCGAGCTGATCTGGATCCAGACGACCAAGGTGCCTTTGCATGACCATAACGGGCAGCCATATGCGGTCCTCGGAATCTTCGAGGACGTAACCGAGCGTAAGCGCGCCGAAGCCGACATCCTGCGCCTGAACGAGGAGCTGGCGCAGTCGAACCGTAGCTTGGAGGAAGCAACGCGCGCGAAGAGCGACTTCTTGGCCTCAATGAGCCACGAGCTGCGAACGCCGCTGAACTCGATCATCGGCTTCTCTGGGGTTCTGGCTCAGGAGATACCCGGTGAGCTTAACGCCGAGCAGCACAAGCAGCTGGGCATGATCAACCGCTCGGGCCGACACCTGCTCCTGCTGGTGAATGAAATACTCGATCTGGTAAGAATCGAATCCGGCCAAAAGAACCCAACCATCCGCGATGTGGACATAAGCGAACTTGTAGCCGAGATGTTCAACACCATGGAACCACTGGCGGCCGCTAAGGGCCTGCAAGTGAATCTGGTCCGACCGGAAGAGCCGCTGCGGGCCATAACCGACCCGCACTTCATGAGTCAGATCATGCTCAACCTTCTGGGCAATGCAGTGAAGTTCACCGACGTCGGTCACGTCACGACGACAGTCTCCCGCGAAGGCACCGACCTACTGATCAGTGTGCAGGACTCGGGATGTGGGATCGCTGCCGAGAACACTGCGCGGATCTTCGACGACTTCTACCAAGCAGCCGCATCGGATGGAGTGAAACATGAAGGGACGGGGCTGGGTCTGGCAGTCTCGCGCCGATTGGCAGAGAGCATAGGCGTCCAGATCGATGTAGTAAGCGAGCTGGGAAAGGGATCGACCTTCACGGTTCGTATCCCTGATACCGTGCCGAAATGACAGGACTACCGTCTGCCCACGATCCCCCGCAAATGCAGTTCGCCGGCCTCGGAAAGCCCATAGGATTCGATCTCGCTTGCCAGCAGTGACGCACGGCCGCCGTTGTACGCAAACCCGTTCAAGCGCATCGCAGCCGTGGACTCCCGCAGGCGCGCCTCGTCAGGATAATAATCCTGCATCTCAGCCAAGAGCGTGCGGTCGTTGCGCAAGCCGTACTTCTGGTGGCAGTCCTCGGCCACGTAGAAACGATCGAGCGGGCGTATCTGGGTCATCACTGGCGCACCGAGAAGCGCCCCGTAGCGCCCGGCCGACTCCGCAGCCGCTTCACCTTGATCCTCACCGATATGGAGTATGAGAGACGCATACTGATCGGAGTGCGCAAGACGAGTTGCGTTATGCATGGCGAAGAACTCGTCGAGGAGCTCGGTGAAGCTCACGATCGCGGGGTCGAAATCCACCTGGATGCACTCGGTGTGATCACCCATGGAGCGGTAGGTCGGGTTCGCTTTCGCGCCGCCAGCATAACCAGCCCGCGTGCGATACACCCCATCAAGAAGCCCGAACCGGGCGTCAGGACCCCAGAATCAACCGGCTGCGAACGTCGCGGTCGCAAGATCATCGGGCACGGCGGTGTCTATGGGCGGAAGCGCCAGCGTGTGAACGGGCACAGGCGTACTGTCTTTGCCAAGAAGTCTCATGATCACTCCCTCAGTTCAGGCAAGGAGGGAGCGAGGCTCGTGCCAATCGCCGCGGTGCCCAGCCGCCGATGCGGTGAGGCTATCTTTCGAGGTCGTTAGCGAGCTGCTCGAGAAACAGACCCACATCGGTGACGATGCCGATCGTCTGCCACGACCCGCGGTCAGCGAGTTTGGTCACGACCGCCGGGTTTATGTCGATGCAGACGGTCGCGGTGTCTGCTGGCAGCATGTTTCCGGTGGCGATCGAGTGCAGCATCGTGGAGAGCATCAAACATGTGCCCGCGGTCCTACAGTAGGTACGCATAGCGTTCTGGGCCTCGATGACGTCGGTGATGACGTCTGGCAGCGGCCCGTCATCGCGGATCGAGCCCGCGAGCACGAAAGGCGTTCCGGTGTCGACCAGAGTGTGCATAAGACCGCTCGTGAGCACCCCTTGCTCGACCGCCGCCGTTATCGAGCCGCAACTGCGAATCGTGTTGATGGCCCGCAGATGATGCTCGTGACCGCCCAGGGTCGGAGTCCCCTCCGTCATCGAAACGCCCAGGGATGTCCCGTAAAGCGAGCTCTCGATATCGTGTACGGCCACGGCATTGCCGCCAAACAGCACGTCGACATATCCGAGACGCACGAGCCTGGCTAGGTGTGAGGCAGCTCCTGTGTGTACGACTGCGGGTCCAGCCACCACGATCGTGCCCTTCCCCGCCTTTCGTGACTCGCGCAGCAGTCGCGCCACCTCAGCGACGACCTGAGCCTTGGGCTTCTCGCTAGACACCGCGGAGTTCATGAACTCGAATGCCTGCCTGTCGCGCGGGCGCTCCTGCGGTTTGATCCTCAGACCCTTGTGGCCCACCACACAGATGTCTCCGGTGCGCACCTCGGCCATCGGCACCGATCGTGCGGTTCCTGTCGCGAGATCCACGCATACGCCCAGATCCATCTCCACTCCTTGGACCGCGACCCACTTGCCGCCGATGCGTATCCACGTCTGGAGGTTGGTGGTGGAGTAGAAACGGTCCGGCAAAACGCCGTCAGCGGGCGCGGGAGCGAGATCAGCATCGCTCGGGTCCACGGGCACGGCCCCGTGCTCTTGGATGATATGGAGGATCTCGTCGAGTCGCTCGTCGGACGGCGCCTTTATGCGCAGGAGAGCGACTGAAGCATCGTCGTTGGTGCGGCCAACCTCGAACGAGAGCGTCTCGAACTCGCCCTCGAGTTCAACTACCGCATCCATGATTGCGGACATGATGCCCGAGTCGATGAGGTGGCCTTCAACGCGGATGTCTTCATAGGGAGTCATTCGGTTCTCCTCGGCAGATGGGGCCTGACGCCGCACAATTATGCAGCGCAAGCGCAACGCCATCCATTATGGCCGAGGAAAGGGCAGGCGCAATGCCGACTCAGTCGCTGTAATAGCCGTGTGCGGGAGATCCGAAGCCGCATCCGAGGACGGTGCCCTCGTCGTCGAGCTCATAGGCGCCGTGGGCCACGTCGGCCGTCATGACATCCGCGGGCTGCGGTGCCGACGGGCAGATCGGGGGCTTGAGCAGAATGTATGGCCCAACGAGAAGATGGCCGCCGGTGACGACGCCCTCCAAATCGGGCAGCATTTCGCCCTTGTCGGCAGACCATGTCTGACACGCACCCTCGATGATGCGCTGATTCGCGAAACAGGTGCTGCGCTTGGCCCTGTCGCGAGAGCTATTCATCACGGGTACTGCGATTGCTATGAGAACTCCGATGATCAATACCACGACCATGAGTTCAACCAGCGTGAATCCGTCCGAACGGCGCATGAGTCCCCCTGCCTGAGCGTCACTGTATACTATCGGCCGTTGTAGCGTGCCAGAACAGGTCGCCCAGCGAGTGTCTGGCCGTTGGTCGCCCCCCAGCAACCGTTCGGCATAAATGGTTCGCGGACAGCCCTACGAATCCGCCATCGAGCGCTTGTATTCGACCACTGTTTCACGATGCTCGGGCATGCTCGTGCCGAGTATCTGAGTCGCCAGAATGGCCGCATTACGGGCTCCATTTATGGCGACACAGGCCACTGGCACCCCGGTGGGCATCTGCACCATGGAAAGCAGCGAGTCCAGACCCCCCAGGTCGGACGTCTTCATCGGCACGGTGATCACCGGCAGCGGCGTGAAGGCAGCAACCACGCCGCCGAGATGTGCAGCTTTGCCGGCAGCGGCGATGATGACCTTGATGCCGCGCCCGGGAGCGGTGCTCGCCCACTCGTGGACTCGGTCGGGATTGCGATGCGCGCTGGCAACTAGGATCTCGTAACCGACGCCGAACTCTTCAAGCTGGTCCGCGCACTGCTGCATGATCTCGAGGTCGGACTTGCTCCCCATGATGATTCCTACCAGTGGTGTATCGGCCATGATCTCCTCCAGAGGTGTCGAGTGGTTACGTGGTCGCGTCCTCGGCATCTTGCTCGGACATTGCAGCGGCATCACACGCGGCTGTCCCATCGCCGAAGATGAGCTGGCGCTCGTCTTCGGGCAAGTTGCTCCTGGCCTGATCACGCACCCCGTTCACGCCGATGAAGAACTCGCGCATCATCACGACGAGCAGGTAGCGCCCTTTAGGGGTGAGCGTAGCGCGCGTGGCGTCGTTGACATCAAAGGCCCCGACCGAGCGCATGAACGCCATCTCAAGCGGCAGACCCCGCTCGATGCTCACACCGAACGTCTGCGCGAATGCGCGCTTATCTAACTCGAGTCCGAACAGGCCCATCATGAAGCGATAGCGCATGCGCTCGCGCTTGGAGAACGTCCGATTCGCGACCGCACCGCAGACACCCTCGCCAAGCCTGCGGCTGTACTCGCGAAGCGAGAACGTATTGACCCAAAGCGTGCCGTCCAGAAACGAGAACGCGCCCGACCCGATCCCAACGTAATCCTCGTAGTCGACGATGTACTCGTCGATCAT
>JAHIQC010000036.1 GCA_018902765.1 Actinomycetota bacterium
CTTGTCAAAACGTCTGGCGCCGGTGCGGTTCAGAAACAGGGGCTCCTCGGAAATATCAGCGATGACCATAGGCTCGCCGGATGCTACGACACGTCCGACTACGCCTTCGCCGATGCGGTAGCGTCCACGGGCGATCTCGGAGCGGGTCAGTCCGTAAGCGGCGGCGATTCGTAAGTTGCGCGTGTCCGGCTCCACAATCGTGACCGTGGCGCGCCCGAGTCCGAGGCGCTCGGATAGGATTCGCATCGCGCGACGTAGATTTCGGTCGAGGTCAAACGAGGAGATCATCGTCTGACTCACCTCGAGCAGCGCCGTCATCTCATCGCCACGAGAGTAGCGACTTCCGGGGGCTGCGGGTGAGTCGATGGAGTCAGGGTGTGTGTTCATGACACCAGTGAAACAGCTGGTTGTTTCCGCTGGGTTATCAGTTGATTGCTTGCGCGGTGTTATCGCGCCTGTTCGGCGATCTGACAGGGCCGTCTGCTCCTTTGCCCTCGGCAGTCGGCATGCTACGATTGAGCAGGCCACAAGCAGTGACGCGTGGCGCTTCGTTCCAATGTCTTTTCCGCTCGCCGAACAATGGCGGCTTCACGATGCCTGGGAGGATTTCCGTGGCGCTCGAGGGCAACCTCAGGGACTTTTCGCTCGAAGACATGTTCCGGCTGCTTGCATCCGGTAACAAGAGCGGCACCCTTCACATGGAGCGAGACGGGTCCGAGGGGCGCGTGTGCTTCAAGAAGGGGCGGGTTTTCTTCGCTTCGAGCAACTGGAATCGGGAGTCTTTGGGACGCAGACTCGTCAAGACGGCCGTCATCTCCGAGAAGCAGCTGCGCCAGGCGTTGGGCCTTCAGAAGATCCAGAAGAAAGAGAAGGCCAACAGGCGTCTTGGTCAGATACTTGTCGACGAAGGATATCTGGAATCACGCGTCCTTGAAGGATTCATCCAAGATCAGATCAACGACACGCTGTTCGATCTGTTCCGCTGGGAGGACGGGGAGCTCAGGTTCGAGTCGGGCGAGAGCTGCGACGACGAGGACATCGGAATCTCGGTCTCTGTCGAGAACATCATCATGGAGTCCGCTCGCCGGCTCGAGCTGTGGAATCGCATCCGCATCAAGATCCCGAGTCTGGACACACGATTCATCATGGCATCCGCCCCTGGCGACAAGTCCATGGAGATACACCTGAAGCCCAAGGAATGGATGCTTCTTTGCTTCTTGCATGGAAGTCGTACCGTTCGTGAACTCGTGGAACTCACGGGATACAACGATTTCGACACTGCCAAGATTCTTTATGTGATGTACTCGGCCGGACTCATTGAGCGCCTTGGAGCGACCGACGAAGCTTTGCCAACGGAGTAGCTCATGGCACGCAACGGCGAAAGCCTCTCAAAGGATCTGACTCCCGAGGAGTTCGGGCGATTCCGCGATTACATCCACAAGCACTCCGGGATCTTTCTCGAGGAGCAGAAGTCCGATTCTCTGAGGATCTCACTCATCACACGAGCGACGCGCTTTTCTTTCGACGCTCTTTCCGAGTACTACGAGATGCTCTTGAAGGACGAGGATGAGTTCAAGGAACTCATGAACCTCGTCACCATCAACGAGACGAGTCTGTTTCGTTTCCCTCAGCAGTTCGAGGCTCTCAAGAAGTCCGTGGTGCCCGAGATCATCGAGGGCAAGTCTGGCTTGAACAGGCATTTCAGGGTCTGGTCGGCCGGATGCTCGACGGGCGAGGAGCCCTACACGATCGCCATGACCCTGCTCGACTCGGGCCTTGAGGGACTCGGCTATAAGATCGAGGTCATGGGCACGGACGTGTCCACGAATGCCCTGCTGCGAGCCAAGCAGGGCACTTACCCGGCGCGAGGACTGCTTTCCGTTCCAAGTTCGGTCTCCTCCAGGTTCTTCGAGCCCACTCCGCACGGTCATCGCGTCACCGATCGAGTGCGCAAGCATGTGACGTTTCAGTATCACAACCTGATCAAGGAGCCGTATCCGCTCGCCCTCATGGGCAACTGGGACGTCATCTTCTGCCGCAACGTGACCATCTATTTCAAGCTCGAATCCACGCGCCGGGTCGTCGACAACTTTTATGAGTCGCTCAATCCCGGGGGATACTTGTTCATCGGACATTCCGAGACGCTTACGAGCATCTCGGATAGGTTTGAGCCTGTTGAGATCGGAGGCGTGTTCCTGTATCGCAAGCCGATGCCGCGCAAGGCCGGAACATCGTCTCGGTCTTCGGCGGCTCCGGAACCCGTACACCGAATGAGTACCGCTCGGCTTGCCGAGGAGTCGCGCAAGGTGACGCCACGACCCAAGGGACTGGTCAGATCTGAGCCAAAGCCCGCCGCACAGGCGGCCAAGCCGTCTTCGCGAGTGACGACGGATCCTGAGGTCATGCGGTTGCTCGAGGCCGCCCGGATGGCATCCCAGTCGGGACGCAACGACGCGGTGCTCGAAGCTATTGACGCGGTCAGGTCTCTTGAGCCCCTGAACGCTGAGGCTTGCCTGCTTGCAGCGTACGTGCATGCGGATCAGGGAGCCATGGACGAAGCCTTCGAGGAGTGTCATCAGGCTCTGAGTATCGACCCGTTGCTCGCGGCCGCTCGCTACGTGCTTGGGATCATCCACCTGGGACGCGGTCAGCAGGTCGAGGCAATCTCCGAGTTCAAGCGCACCGTCTATACCGATTCGGGATTCGCCTTGGCACATTTGAACCTTGCGAATCTGTATCGCGCGCAAGGTGCGATCAATGACGCCTGCCGCGAATATGAGAACACATTGAGGGCACTGTACGAGAACCCTGAGGGTCCATGGACATGGTTCCTCGGCGGGTTCAGGCCCGACCTGCTTGCGAAGACTGTC
>JAHIQC010000003.1 GCA_018902765.1 Actinomycetota bacterium
GCGATGTCATCGATGCGCACACGCATCTGTTCACCGTCGGCCTGCTCGAGGAGTACCTCGCGACACAACCGCCCGAGGCGATGCAGCGATTCAGGACCGCAGTCAAGGAGCGCAAGTTCGGTCGTCGCGGAGACACTCTGCCCGACATGTCACCTGAGCAAGTCGCTGCTTGGTATGTCGAGAGACTGAACGCCGCCGACGTGGCCAAGGCGCTCGTCGTCTCAGTCATGCCCGACACGCAGTACACACGGGACTTCATTGTCGCTGCCAAGGGCCATGTGCATGCCTTGTGCAACGTGGATCCACGAGACCCTGGCGCTCCGGCGCTTCTCGAGCGCGAGATGGCGGCGGGCTTCAAGGGCGTGAAGCTCCTTCCGGTCAATCGCTGCTATCATCTCTCGGATCCTGCTTGCAGGCCATTCTTCGAGAAGGCCAGCGAGCTTTCCGCGAACTTGATAATCCATTACGGCGTGACCGTGGATCCCACAGGGGACTTGCGCTACGCCGACCCGTTGGACCTGTCGCCGGTGGCCCGCGATTTCCCCGATCTGAGCTTTGTGATCGCGCACATGGGCGCGGGCTGGCTCGACAGTGTTCTGCGCCTGGCCTACCAGTGCAAGAACGTGTGCGTCGACACGAGCGGTACCAACAACTGGATGGACTACTACGTTCCAAAGATGTCGCTCTCCGAGGTCTTTGAGCGTGCGCTCACGGCTCTCGGGCCTGAGCGAATCTTGTTCGGCACCGACTCCGGCACCACGTCGCCGTACCGCACGTGGATTCGTCGGATGCAACAGCGCACCTTTGAGGAGATGGGCCTGTCTTCGGCAGACCTCGATCTTGTGATGCGCGGCAATGCTTCGCGGATATTCCGGCTCGACGAGTAGACAGGACCCCCCTCATGCCCGAGAAGCGGCCGAGCCACACCGGTGGCGACTATGACGATTTCGTTGACTGGGATGCACGTCTCGGTAGGGAGGCGGGGTTCTTCAAGACCCTGTTCGAGGCCAACGGCGTGCAGCGTGTCTTGGACGTGGGCGCGGGAAGCGCTCGGCACTCCATCATGTTCGCGAGCTGGGGTCTTGAGGTCATCGCGGTCGATCCGGACGATGCGATGCTCGCGCAGGCCGAGGCGAACGTGGTGCGTTTCAGCGATCAGGTCTCAGATGGCGGCGGCTCGGTTCGCATCGTTCGCGGTGGCTTCGGCGGGCTTTCGCGACTGGAGCTGGGGCTGGTGGATGCGCTGGTTTGCACCGGCAACGCGCTGCCTCACGTGGTAGGGCGCGACGGCCTGACGGAAGCTCTCGCGGATTTCGGATCGGTCGTGGCCCCGGGTGGCGTCATCGTTCTGCACCTGCTGAACCACGCGCGACTCATCTCCTTGCACTCAAGAGTCGTTGCTCCCAAGATCCGCGACACCGACTCCGGGACGAAGGTATTCTTGCGCGTCATCGAGTATCCATCGGCAGGAGAGTTCTTGGACTTTGATTTCCTGACGCTCACAAGAGCGCTCGATGGCGAGTGGGATATGACCCATCGCCGCTCAGAGCACACCGCGATCCCAGCGGAGCTCCTCGCCAAAGAGCTGCCATGCGCGGGTTTTGGCGACATGCAGCTCCTCGGCGGACATGACGGCCACGCACTGACCGATGCCGATGAGAGCATCATCGTCGTTGCGAAACGCCGCTAGTGAGTCGGTAGCCCCGGTACGTCAGGTGGTTGCTTCAAGCACTGTCTGGCCGAGCATGCATTGTCGGCCCAGGGCCACATCGCAAGGCGAGATCGGCGGCGTCGGGGTACCCGGGACGCACTCGGCTGGCAGACTGCTCATCTGTGAGTACAGATGGCAAAGCGGAAGGCCGGCGACGTTCTGGTAGCACTCGAATGGCGTGACCTGGGCCACCTGTCCCTCGATGTTGTACGCCCCCGCACAACCCATGAACTCGTCCTGGGCCATCCACGACTCGATCCGTGACTCTGTTAGAGCCTGCATTTGGACGTCCGTGACCACTGAGAAGGGCCTCATCGAAAGCTCAGCGCACGACATGGTGCACCCGGTCACGACCTGGTGAGTGCGACCCGACAGTGAGCGAAGCATCCGATACGCGTCGGCGCGGTCTTTCGGCTTTCCGAGCAGGCCCCCGTCGAGAACCACGATGGTATCGAAGGTCAGCAGCAAAGAGTCGCGACCCAGGCCGGCCGCAATCGCGGCCTCGGCTTTCTCGACCGCAAGTGAGATTGCCAGCGCGCTCGGGTCCGAAGCCAAGGGCGAGTCGAGAGACTCAGGGGTGTCGACCGCGGCGATCTCGAAGGGCAGGCCGAGCCAGGACAGCAGGCGCCGACGTCTGGGTGATGCGCTGGCAAGGACGATACGCTCGAGTCTGTTCATGCGCAGATGATGGTTGATTGACAAAGTTAGTGCAAGACGATGACGGCTTTCGCGTTTGCCGGAGTTATTGCAAGGAATCCCTGATGAATGCCGCTTTTCACTCAAGGAGATGGCGGGCTTTCACCGGTATTCTGTTCGTAGTGCTTGCTGCC
>JAHIQC010000037.1 GCA_018902765.1 Actinomycetota bacterium
ACGAGAATCTCGAGTCTGAGTACTCTCGCGCGCTGGAAATCGCAACAAAGCGCCCGATCTGCAATCGAGCCGATTCAGAGAGGGTACTTGGACGCCTTGTGCGAAAGGGATTCCCGTTCGAGATCGCCATCAGAGCCTGTCGAGAGGCTCAGGACGCCTCAAGGGCTGTCGACGAAGGCGCTGCTTCTCCCTGATTCGCTTGACCATTCTACCTGCGCAGACGTACCATTAGCGCGGCAAATGTGAATCTCCGCCGCGCTTATGCGTGTTTGCTCTGGCGGTTTGTGTATCGTTATCCAATCGAGTTGTTCATATGTCGGGCCGTGGAGGCCCGTTCAGCGCATATACGGATATCGACGCATGAAAGCGGCTCGAATCACATCTGCCGGACGCACAAGCGTTCCGGCTTTCTGCGTTTTGTGGGCCAGCCGGACTGATGTTTGTCCTGTTCAAGAGTATTGAAAGCGCGTATCAATGTCCGGAAGGAGGCATGCCCCAGATGACCCCAGCACTCGTAATCATAGCTTTGGTCGTCGGCGCTGCCCTCGGCTTCTTCATGAACCGCCTTGTGATCAAAGGTCGTACGGCTCGCGCTGCTGAAGATGCAGCGCGACTCGTCAATGAAGCCGAGAAGCAGGCCGAGTCGCTTAAACGTGAAGCTCTTATCGAGGCTAAGGATCAGATTCTTCACATGAAGCAAGAGGCCGAAGTGGAGGCAAAGGAGCGGCGCAAGGAGATAACCGCTCTAGAGACTCGCATAGGCCAGCGTGAGGAGAGTATCGATCGACGCGCTGAGTCTTTGGATAAACGCGAGCATCAACTCTCTTCGGTTCAAGGCCAGATCACCAAGCGCGAGAAGGACCTCGAGGAGATGATCGAGGACGAGAAAGAGCGTCTGGAAAGTCTTGCGGGGATGACCGGCGATGAGGCCAAGGCAGTTCTCATGAGCCGTATCCAAGACGACGTCAAGCACGAGGCTGCTTCCTACATTCGGGAGGCTGAAGCCCGTGCTCGCGAAGAGGCCGATAAGAAGGCACGCAATATCGTCGGCATCGCCATCCAGCGCGTCGCGGCTGATCACACTGCAGAATCCACAGTGAGCGTCGTTCATATCCCCAGTGATGACATGAAGGGCCGCATCATCGGTCGCGAGGGTCGCAACATCAGGGCGTTTGAGCAGCTCACCGGTATCAACCTGATCATCGACGACACGCCAGAGGCTGTGATCCTGTCCAGTTTCGATCCGGTTCGTCGCGAAATCGGACGCATAACGCTCGAGTCGGCTATCGCAGACGGGCGAATTCATCCCGCGCGCATCGAAGAGCTGTTCAACAAGGCCGAGGCTCAGGTCGCACAGCAGGTTCAGGAAGCGGGGGAGCAGGCGGCCTTCGACAGTGGCGTGCACGGGCTTCACGCGGAAATCATCCGTACTCTGGGTCGCCTGAAGTACCGTACGAGCTACGGTCAAAACGTGCTCAAGCACTCTCTGGAAGTCGCTCATCTCGCGGGCGTGATGGCCACGGAGTTGGGCGTCGACGTCAAGCTGTGCATCCGTGCCGGCCTACTACACGACCTAGGCAAGGCTATCGACCACGAGGTCGAGGGTCCTCACGCTGTCATCGGTGCCGATCTTGCACGCCGCATGAATGAGCCCAAGGCGGTTCTTCACTGCATCGAGGCGCATCACGCTGACGTGGAGCCGACTACCGTCGAGGCCGTTCTGATCCAGGCCGCTGACGCCATATCCGCAGCCCGCCCGGGCGCGCGTCGCGAAACGCTCGAAAGCTATATCAAACGACTTGAGAAGCTTGAGGCAGTTGCTGAGAGCCACCCCGGGGTTGAGAAGTGCTACGCCATGCAGGCAGGCCGCGAGATTCGCGTCATGGTCAAGCCCGATCAGATCAAGGATTCCGATGCGGTCGTGCTTGCGCGCGATATCGCCAAGCAGATCGAAGAGGAGCTTGAGTACCCCGGCCAGATCAAGGTTATGGTCATACGTGAGAGCCGCGCAATCGACTACGCGAAGTAGACGAGTGTCCGGCCTTTGTATTTCTGTTACAAATGACGGGTCGCCCTCGGGCGACCCGTTTCCAATTGCTGGCCAGCACGAAAGAGCTGTTGAATCTGTAGACTGGATGACATGACAACTGACAAGGACAATCTCATCGATCTCGTCTCCTCCGTATCTGGAGAGACGTATCTGAAGGTTGAGGAGAATCTCGGTGACGGATTCGTCCGTCTCCGTGTCTCTGAGGCTGAGCGCAGGCAGGCCAAACATGACATTCGCTCCTTCGAGGACATTGTGGTCGAGCTGCTGCGCAATGCTCGAGACGCGCACGCGCAGCGCATTTTCGTGGCGACCACCCGTGATGGCAACATGCGATCGCTTGCCATGATCGACGATGGCGTAGGAGTTCCTGAGGGTATGCGGGAGAGGATATTCGAGCCGCGAGTCACCTCGAAGCTCGAGACGATGGTTATGGACCGTTGGGGTGTCCACGGGCGAGGGATGGCTCTGTTCAGCGTCCGGTCGAACGTCTCAAAGATCGCTGTTGCCGCATCGGGCACTCACAAAGGTGCTTCGATTGTCGTGAGCTCTGATTCCACCGTGTTGTCAGAACGCGCCGACCAGTCTTCCTGGCCGGCGGTCGAAAGAGATGATGCGGGCATCCTCCGAGTTGCCCGCGGCCCACACAATGTGATTCGACGCGTCTTGGAGTTTGCATGCGAGCATCCTGAGGTCGATGTCTTCCTGGGCTCACCTGTTGAGGTGTTGTCCACCTTGTTCAATCTGTCTAAGGACGCTCTGGACACGTCCGACTTGCTGTTCTGTGATGACGTCGAGCGACTCTCTGTTTGGCAGCGCCCCGGTGCTGCATCGGATGCAGCTGATCTGGTCGACATCGGCGAGTCAATCGGTTTGTCCGTGTCTGAGAGGACCGCGCACAGGATTCTGGCATCGGAGCTTGGCTCGTTGGACTCGGTGATTGCGCTTGCGACCACCGAGGAGGAGCCGACGCGTCCTAGCGGTCCGGATATCTACAAGGATAGGCGCGGACTCAAGATTCATCACAGCGACATGACGGAGTTCAAGCGAGAAATCACCATGGCTTTTGACCGATTGGCAGAGCGCTACTACGTCCATCTGCGCGATGAGCCTCGAGTGAGCGTTGGGAGAGACGGGATCACGGTAAGGTTCGACATAGACAAGGAGGACTAGTCGAGTCCCGATTGCGCTATAATCCGATATTGTCTATCTGACGATGTATGTCAGAGGCATCTTTACGTCGAAGCAGTAATCACACTAGAGACGCACCCCGCCGCCAACCTGCGTTACCGCGGCAGTCGTACCGATAGCGGAGGAACCAGTGGAAGTACTCAAGGTCTCGAGCAAGTCCAATCCGAACTCCGTCGCCGGCGCGCTGGCTGGTATCGTGCGCGAGCAGGGCGCTGTGGAGATGCAAACAGTCGGTGCAGGCGCGCTCAACCAGGCCGTTAAGGCCATCGCAATTGCACGAGGCTTCCTGGCTCCCTCGGGCGTCGAACTGACCTGCGTTCCAGCATTCGCTGACATCACCATCAATGGCGAGGAGCGTACCGCGATCAGGCTTCTGGTTGAGCCTCGCGATATGCATCGCTGACATCGCGAAGGTCGTGTTGCTGATGCGGTTCGATTTGCACCTGCACACCACAGCCTCTGACGGTCATCTTTCTCCAGCCGAACTGGTCATTGCTGCACTGAGCGCTGGGCTCGACGCGATCGCCGTCACGGACCACGACACGGTAGCGGCTGTGGCGCCCGCGCTCGACTCTGCCGCGGGGTCGCAACTTCGCGTGATTCCGGGGGTCGAGCTGTCCGCCACCTACGATTCACGAGACGTTCATATCCTCGGCTACTTTGTCGATTGCGAAGACTCGACCTTTCTAGCTCGCCTCGAAGTCCTACGCGCAGCCAGACTCACGCGGGCTATTGCTATGGTCGATTCCCTTGCTGCTGCGGGCATGGACATGTCGATCGATGAGGTCCTTGAGCTGACCGCTGGCGGTTCCGTGGGTCGATCACATGTCGCCAGGGCACTTGTCGATCGCGGGCACGCCAAGAGCGTCGCGGAGGCGTTCGAGCTGCTCATTGGACGCGGTAGACCGTTCTACGTGCCTAAGCCCGGTACAAGCGCGCTGGACGTCCTGTCCGTCGTACGTGCAGCCGGCGGCATCTCGGTCTTGGCGCATCCGGGAGTGACCAAGGTTGACGATCTGATTCCAGCGCTCATCGACGCCGGACTCGGCGGCATCGAGGCCTTCCATGGCGAGCATTCCTCGGCGGATCGGGAAAGGTACTCGAAAATCGCCCATGAGGCAGGCCTTCTGTGTACCGGAGGCTCGGATTTCCACACATCAAGCTCGCCCGGGCCGGGACTAGGACAGGTCGAGATGCCTGACTCGGTTCTTCGGGATCTGCTTCATGCAGCGGGCTCTCGTAGCAGTCGTTCCTAGTGGTACACTCGTCGGCCTATGGAAACGCTCAAACCACGAACTTTCGAGATACGCACCTTCGGGTGTCAGATGAACAAACACGACTCCGAACGCGTGGCAGGAATGCTTACCGCGTCTGGACACGTTCACGTTGCGGCGGATCAGCCGGCGGACATCTACGTGTTCATGACGTGCTGCGTGCGAGAAAACGCCGATGAGCGCCTGCGAGGCCAAGTCGCGTCATTGAAGGCGCTCAAGACCGGTGGTCGCCCTGAGACCCTGATCGCTGTCGGCGGGTGTATCGGGCAGCGTGACGGTGAGGCCCTTCTGCGCCTTTTGCCGCACGTCGATGTCGTATTCGGCACGCACAACGTCTCTCGGCTTCCCGCATTACTTGAAGCGGTGACCGAATCTCGTATTCCCATCGTTGAGGTGTTGGATTCTGCGGACTCATTCACGAGCGAATTGCCTACGGAACGCGCGCATCCCTGGCACGCGTGGGTCCCGATAACTGTCGGCTGCAACAACTTCTGCACCTACTGCGTCGTGCCGTACGTGAGAGGTCGCGAGCATTCCCGGCAGTTGGAGGACATTGTCGCGGAATGCGAGGGCCTGGTAGACGAAGGGGTCCTGGAGATAACCCTGCTGGGCCAAAACGTGAACAGCTACGGGCGAGACCTTTACGGTGAGCCGCGTTTTGCTGAGGCCCTGCGACGAGTCGCGGCTACCGGGATCGAGCGCATAAGGTTCGCGACAAGTCATCCGAAGGACCTTTCCGATGAGACAATAGCTGTCATGGCCGAGACACCCGCTGTGTGCAAGTACCTGCATCTGCCCGTGCAGTCCGGATCTGACTCGGTCTTGGCTGCTATGAATCGGCACTATACGAAGGATTCGTATCTGGCCCTCGTGGACCGTCTCTACGCCGCGATGCCCGATTTGGCACTGTCTACGGACATCATCGTTGGCTTCCCTGGTGAGACGGAACAGGACTTCCTGGACACACTGGATGTGGTGTCCTCGGCGCGGTATGACCAGAGCTTCACATTCATCTATTCGCCGCGGGAAGGCACGCCCGCCGCGACCATGGATTGCCAGATTCCGCGTGAGGTCTCCCAGGAACGCTTCGACCGCTTGGTCGAAGCGGTTCACAGCGGGGTCTTGGACAAGAACCTTCACCTGGTAGGCACCGAACAACGGGTCCTGTTTGAGGGCACGTCG
>JAHIQC010000038.1 GCA_018902765.1 Actinomycetota bacterium
ACGTGTTTGCACTTCAGTTGCGAACAAGCGCCTGCCTCAGACTAGCGCTTGCGTGAGTCAGCTGGAAGCGCGGGTTGGCCACACGGTACGAGGACGTGAAACTCAACCCAGAAGCTGTTTGTCCGCAAGAATCAGGCGATATTCTTCCGCGGACAGTGGACACCGTACGAGTCGAACGAAATCATCCTTTGTGAGGTGGCATTGGTGGGCCATCTTGCTGACGAGAGAACTGTCGAGCGTGCGAATCTTTGGAGATCGACTGGTCTTCGTCCGGATTCGGGTCTTGCGACCATTGTGGTAGTAGACGAACACGTGATGATCGCGGGCACCCGATTCCTCCTGGTAGCCCTTCGCGCACAGTGAGTCCATGACCTGCTTCTTGTCGAGCCCAGCCACTACGTCACCTCAGTGAAGCGCTCAATTAGCTGCAGTTGCAGCTCTTGAGCAGAAGGAGTCAGTCGAGCCGCGTCTTACGTTGCGTAGGCTTTCCACAAGAACCGAACATCATCCTCGATCGCGGATATCAGTTCTTCGCGTGTATGGCCATAGGCGTCTATCCCAAGAGCATCATCCACGGCTTCGTATAACTGGGAGGTGTCTGAGTCCAAGCGGGGCACAAGTTCTAACTTCGGATTGGCCTGCAGAGTCGATCCTTCGAGCGAGACCTCAGCAATTACCACCGGAGCAAGGTCAATAGCGCGCGTGCTTCGCACATGGACTATCTCCGCCGCATGCCCGTTGCTGTCAAGCAGGACGTCCCCCTCCACCTGTATCAGTTGCAGGCGCTGTTGAAGGAGAGCGTCTTCCCTAGCTGCGTCATACACTGCTGAGAGCTTCCTGCCGGTGGCAGGATGCTTGAGAGTAATGAGTCGAGCCTCAAAATCGAATCGGATGAGTTGACCGATTACGGCCATCTCCACAGCTTCCTCGCGTCGAGCGAGCCAATCCTCGATGGTGTCGCCAAACGACTCCGTTACCCTGACGTTTGATGACTGTGTTCCAAGCTCCCACGCCCACTGCTCGCTCGACTTGGGCAACGTCTTCTGTATGTCTTTCAGCGCACGTCGTCGCAGAACAGGACTGGGCAGCAACTTCTGCACTGTTGAGTAGTCCTTGGATTCAACGCTCTGCAATAACGCGGCGGCATCCGACAGAATCCTGTCAGTAGACATGATGTCGTCGAAGCTGGTGGACTGACGTGTGTCCCGCACCTCAACGGGCAGCAGCACGCTTCCGGGTCTCGGCGTCAGAACCACGAGTTGGAAGTGCTCGCGCACATCCTGATTCTTGGCCGGATGCACGATGTCCGGGTCAGAGTGCTGGGCACCGATTGCGTATAGGGCTGCCTGCAGGCCACTTACCACTTTCGCAAGATACTCCGCCGAGATTGCATGCTCCGATGGGCGTTCTGGCAGCAGTCGGAGATTGCCTCGATCAATGGTTCGGTTCTCTATGGTCGGTCCGTCGCTCACAACGCTGGGCCCCCAAGGACTCAATTGTCGCGCCGAGTGGGCGCCTTCTAATCACACGAGAATACCGTGAGCCTCTGACCTGGTTATCGGCAGTTCTAGCGTGTGTAGGACAGTCGTGGTTGATAATCAGGGTGCACGTGAGGCATGTCAGCGGCGCAGTCCATCAACTACGCCGGCAATCGTCTCCGTCTTCAGGGCCACTGGGTCAATCCCAACACCTAGAATGGTCTTGCAGTGCGGGCATTGATAGGATACCCCGTTCCATGCATTTCGGCCGTTCATATGAACGTCCATGGGCTGGAGATTGACGTAGCTCACATTCTTCTCACAGCCTGGACACTTTCCTCCCATGTGAAGCCCCCCTCGTTGTGGCTAACGTGTTGCGCTTGAGCAGCGGCTCAGCGCTCCCTTGAGTCTACCGCTCCTGGCCATCTGCTCGAAGCGCTTGTTCGATGCCGGCCGAAATCGCTGGCTTGGCCCGTTGCGTGCCGATAAAGGCCGCACCCAGCCAACCTGATGTGACGCCGAAGATAAGCGCGAGGGCGGGATCCATCGCCATAGCGAACCTTGTGCGAGCAACGTCGAGGGTGTAGACGATGTCGCCGTCGCGAAAAGCGAATGCGACCACAACGGCAAACAGCAGAGTTGCGCTCGAGACGATGAGAAGTGCCACTTTGTGCCTGGGCTGTGCGGTCGAAGCCGCCATCACCACCGCGAAGATGGAGTACAGCAGAGCGATTGCACCACAGCCGATGAGCATCCACCAGGGCGAGGTGTATGCAAGGACGGGCATGAGCAAGAACACGATGGGCAACGTCATCGCAAGTGCAAGCAAGATGGCCATAGCTACTGCGACACCGAAGATCGCGCGCAGACCCAGACGCAGTGGCCAGATTGTGAGCGAGAATGCGACTCCCAACACGGCGGGGATGAGGGCGACTTCGCCGGTAGCTCCCGAGAATGCCGATGACATCATTGACGCCAACCCGATGGTGCATCCTGCGAGTGCGAATGTCGTGGCCACAGCTGAGACAAACAAGCCACTTGTAGGTTGATTCAAGCGCACCTCCGTGCATCGAACGATGATTATGCGGTCCGCGTATCGCAACCCATCATCATGGAGGTGCTGCTGAATGCGCAACTACCAGTATGTGGATCCGTCTCGCGCAACTAGTGAATGGCCATCTCTGGACGGGGTGTTAGACAGCGGGTCCGATAAGGAAGACGAGTCAGATGCGTGTACCATTTCTAACTTGCAGTATGTCGGTCGCGGAGACTGGACTTGAACAGTAACCTTCGGGTTGTGCGCGGCTCCAACCGTGTTTCATGTGAGTCCAGCTGAGTACATGATAGTACCTCTGAGCTGCAGGAATGCCAGAGGGCCTTTCCATACCCATAGACCTGATTTCAGCCTGTTCTGGCTCATTCCGCCTACGAGCTGCTTACAAAGGAAGGTCAAGGACGTACCGCGCGGAACGCTAATGTGCATCACCTGTCGTCCGGTCGGCTAGACTATGTTGGGGGGTGGTGCCATGTCCATCGCAATCGGGACGCCAGGAAACTCCGTTAGGGTCAAGGTCGTTATGGACCGCTTCCTTGGTCCTACGCTAGTCGTTGCCACGCTACTCTTCTTGTCGCCACTGGCGGTGTGGTCCCTCAGCAAGGATGCCGTCAAGGGCGCCATCGGCCTCCTACTTGGCTTGGGAGTGATCGTACTTTTCGGCAGATTTCACCCGACGTATCGCGCAATGATTCGCGACTTCCGTGCATCTTCGCGCTGGGAGAAAGGCGCCCATGGAGAGATGGCGGTCGGAGACGTGTTGGCGCGATTGCCTGATAGCTACGTCGTCTTCCACGACTACCATCCTATGGACTCGCAAGGGCGCCCGGTAGCCTGGAATGTTGATCACCTGGTCGTCGGCCCAACCGGCGTGTTCGTGATCGAAACGAAGAACTACTCGCAGGCTCGCGTAGAACCTGCGTCCAAGAGCTCCTTCACCCGAAAGAACGTCAAACAAGCGGATGGAAACGCAATCGCGTTTAAGAAGTGTCTGACAGCTTGGTCCCGCGGAGCACTCCAAGATCAATTCGTCCGGCCCCTACTTGTGTACGCGCAAACAAACGCATATGTGGTTCAGCCTCATGAGGGCCGCGTCAAAGTCATTCCGTTGAAATGGCTAGAGCACGACATAGGCGACCAGACGGGCAATCAGCTCGACGCAGACGTCGTTTACCGAATCGCAAGAGTATTGTTCTCCCAGTTGCGATGGGAATTCAGAGAGGACTTCCGCTCGCAGTACGCCCGGATTGAGGCCGCATCGCGGGAACTGAAGATGGCGCGCGCAGACCAGGGAGCCGCTGCCCGACACGACGGCCCAGCCGCGCCCACTCTTCCAACCGCCACGCTTGATGCAGCGACCCCTGCTGTATGCCCCAGGTGTGGCGCTCCACTGGTTCGACACATCGCAACCCAGGGTGCACGCGCGGGCAAAGCCTTCCTTGGCTGTTCCAACTACAGACAGACAACGTGCAGGTATATCTTCGAGCTCGACTAGCTACGGGACGAGCAATCTGCACATTATGAACTCTCACGCAGCGCCGTCTGTGTTACTCCCGACGGCAGAATCGTTCGCGTGCATCATCTTCACGAGCGCTGATGCAACTCCGAGAGCCAGCAGAATGTCTCCCAGACTGGCCAGTCCCCTGAGCCCCTGCGGACCGGGTATCGGGATCACGTCGGCCAAAACCAGAAGCTGCGTCGAAGCGGTTGCCGATACATGAAGCCACGACTTTGCGATAGCATCCAATCCTTCAATCGTAACCGCACCGGGGAGATTCGCCGCGAGCACGGGCATGCCGCCGTTGACAACCACCACACAAGCATTGGCCAGAACGCCCGCCGCCACCAGGAGCATGCCGGTGATTCTGCGATTCGTGAGCGCAGTGAATACGGTCAACGCAGCAATGGGCGTCCACAAGAACCAGACCAACCAGCGAGGGTCTTGAAGTAGGATCCCCAGCGGCAACACAGGAACGATGCCCAGCAGCGACACGGCCACAAGCATGGCACCACCAAAGCGCAGATCCACCGACTCAAGACCGCGAATGCTACCGCGGGTGGCCCACCCGAAGCCGAAACCGAATGTAACGGCGGCGAGGAGGATGGTCATCGCGCGATGCCCCGATGCTCGACGACCCTGCACAGAGCTTGAACCACCTGTGGGTCATAGATGCCATCAGCCTTCGAATCAATCCGGGCAAGGATTTCGCGGTCTGTCGAATCGCCACCTTCCTGAGCTAAGTCATCAACGTCCGAAGCAAGCCGAATGATACGAGCCAAACGACCGTCAGACTCCAGCGGATCCAAGAACTGACGGTAGGCCGCAGACTGCTTCTGTATGATTGGAGAAAGCGATGCCAAGAAGCTCACGCGCGAGACTACAGCAGCGCCCGACTCGGCAAGTGTGTCCATGTCCGTGGTTTGCGCGTTTCGCAACATTCCAATGTCGTGCAGGAGTGAGGCCAAAGCGAGCCTCTCCAGCTGCTGCGATCCTATTCTGAGCACGCGCCCAATATGGGTAGCCAAGGCGGAAACCCTCTCTGCGTGGCCGTGCTGTTTGTCTGACTGCATCTCGGCGACCTCGGCCAACACGCCGATCGTGCGCATATATGCCGCTCTTACCTTGAGTAGCATCCCTGTGGTGTGTTGCATGATCAGCATCAGAGGGACGAGCACGAGAAAGGCAAAGAAGTCCAGTCTCGGGTACACGAGTACCAGGACTGCACCAACCGACACCTGAGCTACATATCCGGCGCCAAGCACCTTGATTAGCCCTCCGGTCGCTGTCAATCCAGAGGCGACATCGAAGCCACCGCGGGCGGCGCTGTACGCGGTTAGATCCACGAGCATGAACGCGATACCGCCGGCCAACAGCATGGCGCCATGCATGAGGCTGTCGCTTGCCGCACTGGCGGGAAGACCGTAGTTGAGAACGGAGCTGAGCAAGTAGAGCGCAATTACGCGAGGGGCTAAATCAAGCAAGCTTGTAAACGTCTTGTCGCGACCTATTGGCCGCATCAAGCCAGCTCCGCCAATCCCGAGCAGCATTGCGCCAACCGCCTGCGGCGGCGCTAGCAGCGACGCGGCAGCAACTGCAATTCCGCCGAACAAGGGAATAACACCACCTCGAGGCAGTTCCAGCGCCGAGCCATTGATCACGAAGAAGGTGAATGCGATCAAGCTCAGCGCAACTGCCTCGGAAGCGGCGGAGGAGGAAATCGAGACCGCAACTCCAAGAACAAAGATCGTCGCCGAGTACCATCTGTTGCCTATGCCTGCCATTGCGTTGTCCATTCGCGTGACTCAAGTAGGCGATCAACTGTCTCCCTGTCGATCGCCGCCAGGAATTCTTCGACGCACATCGCATCAAACTGCACGTCAGCCAGATCTCTCAGTTCAGTACATGCCGCTTCATAAGTCAGAGCCCCACGGTATGCCCTACTGGACGTCATCGCGTCGAAGCTGTCAGCAACCGCCAAGACCCTAGCACCAAGAGGGATGTCCGTCCCAGGCATTCCTGCGGGATAACCGCATCCATCCATGCGCTCATGGTGGGACTGGATGAGAGGCACAGAGTCCTCCAGGAATTCGATTCCAGCCAGAATCTCAGCAGCCCTTACTGGATGATTGCGAATCAAGCAATACTCGTCCGGCGAGAGTGCCGAGGGCTTGCATAGCATCTCAGAATCCAGCGCAACCTTGCCAATGTCGTGAAGCAGGGCAGCCCACTCCACCTGCTGACGCTCAAGATCCGAAAGAGCCAACCGATTACAGATAAGACGCGCATACCACGCCACGCGCTCTGAATGTCCTCGCGTGTATGAATCCTTGGCCTCAATCGCGGTTACAAGCGAGCGTACCGTTTCGC
>JAHIQC010000039.1 GCA_018902765.1 Actinomycetota bacterium
GCGCGGGACCCTCGTGCGTGCGCATCTCAGGCCCCACGGCCGAACGCTTGACCACGGCACCATCAGGAGCCAGATTGCCCTTGAGCACGGCAAGCCCACCCACATTCGCGTATGCGTCCTCGACGGTGCGAACCATCACCGGATTCAAGTTGCGGGCGGCGTCGGCAATCTGCCCCATGGTGCGTCCATCCACCGTGAGCGCATCGCGCTCGATAAGTCCCGCCTTGTCCAGTTCATGCATGATTGCGGGAATGCCGCCTGCGGCATACAGATCTTGCATGTGGAAATCGGAGGCGGGAGACACGCGTACTAGGTTCGGCGTGCGGTCGCTCACCGCCGCCCACTCATCCAACGTGATATCGGCCTCTGCCTCATGCGCTATCGCTGTGAGATGAAGCACCGTGTTGCTCGAACCGCCGAACGCCATATCGAGCGTCATCGCGTTCCTGATGGCGGCAGGGGTCACCACCTTGCGGGCAGTGATACCCGCCTCGAGCAGCTCCATAACCTTCATGCCCGCGTACTTCGCCAGGCGAATCCGCTCGGAGTACACGGCCGGAACCGTGCCGTTGCCCGGAAGCCCCAGCCCGATGGCTTCGGTCAGACAGTTCATCGAGTTGGCGGTGAATAGGCCGGCGCAGCTGCCGCATGTCGGGCAGGCGGCGTTCTCCAGCTCAAGAAGCTCGCTCTCGTCCATGGTTCCGGCGCTGACCTGTCCAACGGCCTTGAACACCGTGTCGAGATCCACGTCTTTGCCACGGACACGCCCCGCAAGCATGGGGCCGCCGGAGATGACGACCGTGGGGATGTCGATGCGTGCGGCAGCCATGAGCATGCCCGGGATGATCTTGTCGCAGTTGGGGATCATGACCATCGCATCGAAGGCGTGCGCCTGAACCGCGAGTTCGACGCTATCGGCGATGACTTCGCGGCTCGCGAGCGAGTAACGCATCCCGGCATGATTCATCGCGATTCCATCGCACACGCCGATGGTGGAGAACTCCAGCGGGGTGCCGCCGGCCATGAGGATACCGGTACGGACCGCGTCTGCGATCTTGTCGAGCATCAGGTGCCCGGGAATGATGTCGTTCACTGAATTGACGATAGCGACCAAAGGACGCGAGATTTCCTCGTCGGTCAGTCCGTCGGCTTTGAGCAGGCTGCGGTGCGGGGCCTTGGCCACGCCGCCCTTCATGCGCTCGCTTCTGTACTCCATCGTCCACCTTCCGTGTTCTGGACGGGGACAGAGCCGCTGAGCCGCACGATGCCTTGTACTGGCCCCAGCGCATGAAGCGCGAAGCCAAAAGACGCGAAGTGCCCGGATAACAAAAAGCCGCGGTGCGCATGCTGCCGCCCCGCGCCGGGACGAGAGCATCAACTCCCGCGGTACCACCCCGCTTGACGCTTGGGACTCCTCGGCACACATCGTGTGCGAAACATCGCAAACGTCCACTCGTACGGCATGTAACGGATGCCACCGACCCGGCCTACCAGCAAGGAGCTTCGCGAAGATCATCCGCGCAAGTAAAGCACCGTTGCGTTCTTCCGGGTGGCTCGGGGGACAGTTTCAAGACGTCCTGCGCCGGGTTTCCACCTGATCCCGACTCTCTGAAGCGAGGATTCGCCTCTACTTCTCCCCTTCAAAGCCTATTCCATATTCAAATGGTTAAGCTCGGAGTATATGGGAGCCTGCGCGCTCGGGCAACCGCCAACGCCGCACGAAATGGGCCGGGGGCCCGGCATAGCGCCGAGCCCCCGCCTTGCGCCCCCCAAAACTGCTGAATAGCTTCTACTGAAACGCCCTGAGTTCCGCGACCCCGTATCCGTTCGAGCTACCAGATCCGGTACGGCGACACTCAAGCTTGATATAGCGAACATCACGAGCACTGAAGGTGATCACGGACGTCCCGGCAGCACCACTCGTTGTTGAGTATGCCTGAGTCCAAGACGATCCGTCTGTAGAGGTGTACACAAGGAACTCACTGGCGTAGTACGAACCGTACCACACCACCTCGACCCTTGAGACACTCGTGCGCGATCCGATGTCCCCGCGCAGCCACTCGGTGCTGGTGCGGTAGCCGCGGTTGTCCGACCACCACCAC
>JAHIQC010000040.1 GCA_018902765.1 Actinomycetota bacterium
CCAGCTGGTCGCGGGCGACACCAACGCCAACGCCTCCCTAAACGGCGTTGACCAGGATTACGCGACGGTCAAGGGACTCGAGCTCGCATATGGAGCGTTCTTCACCGAACGCGACATTAGGGCAAGCGCGCAAGTCGTCGTGCTCGGATCGACGCTTGCCGAGGATCTGTACGGCGCCGATGTCGACCCCACAGGCGAGCGCATCCGCTCGGGCAACATGATGCTCACGGTCATCGGCGTGCTCAAGGAAAAGGGCACATCGGGATTCACCAATGTGGACTCCAGCGCGCTCATCCCCTTGTCGACCCACGAGCGCTACGTATCGGGCAGTGAGTATCTATCGTCCATCACGCTCACCGTGCAAGATGAGGAGCAGATGACCGCGGTCGAAGATTCGGTCACAAACCTGCTTCTCGAACGACACAGCATCGCCGATCCGGACTACGCCGACTTCCGCATCCAAAACATGGCCGACATCCTGTCCACGGTGACGACAGTCACGAGCACGTTCACGATGCTCTTGGCCGCCATCGCGAGCATCTCACTTCTGGTCGGCGGCATCGGCATCATGAACATGATGCTCACCACCGTCACCGAGCGGACCCGTGAGATCGGGCTGCGCAAGGCGATCGGAGCCGACGACGACGTCATCTCGCTACAGTTCCTCACCGAGTCGGTAGTGCTCACGCTCGTGGGCGGCGCGCTCGGGATCCTGACGGGCTGGGGCATCGCGGCGTTTGCCGCCAGACTCCTGTCCACGCAGGCCATCGTGTCCGCGAGTTCGGTGGGCCTCGCGTTCGGCGTGTGCGCCGGCATCGGCGTGGTGTTCGGATTCTACCCGGCGCGTCGCGCGGCCAAGATGAGCCCGATCGACGCCCTGAGATATCAGTAGACCCAAGGCGCGATGCGCCTTTGACCAAAGGAGATAGAGATGAAGACAATAGGAATCGTTATCGCGGTCATCGTGCTCGTAGGAGCTGCGTTCTGGGGCGGAGGCATCTACGCGAACGCCGGCACGAGTGCTGCCGGCACGGGCCCCGGCGCCGGCGTTGATGGGCAAGGCCGGGGTGCGGGCGGCCCCATGGCAGACCTCACGGATGATGAGCGCGCGCAGATCGAGAGCATGACCGACGAAGAGCGCCAGGAGTTTCTCGCCGAGAAGTTCGACGGTCAGGTGCCAACGGGCGGGCCCGGCGGCATACGTGGCGGCACCATCGACGGTGAAGTCCTCGAGGTCGCCCAGGACACCGTGACTCTCAAGCTCACCAGCGGCTCGCAGACGGTGTACTACGACGGCGACACGACCATCGCCTACGAAGGGGGTGCGGCCAAACTGGCCGCAGGCTCTCAGATCCTCGTCATCGCCGAACCGGCAGCCGACGGCGTCACGAACGCGAGCGTCATCGTGGTCAAGAAGTAGTACGACTCCACAGCCGTCTACGATATACCCCACGGGGTATAGACAAAGGGTTAGGAGGTGTTTCAGATGACACCCACAGGAACAATGAGCAGCTTGGCTGCTTCGCACGTATACGCGGTGCTTCCGGCCGAGGATCTATCTCGGGCCCGCAAATTCTACGGCGAGACCCTCGGTTTGTCCGTAGAGGACATGCCGGGTCCCCAGTTCATGATTCACGCTGGGGGCGACAGTCGCGTACTGGTATATGAGACATCCCACACCACCGCCCACAACACGGCGGCCGTGTTCCTTGTCGACGATCTGCCCGCGACTATGAGCGCCTTGAGCTCTCACGGTGTCTGCTTCGAGGAGTACGACATGCCCGGTCTCAAGACCGTAGATGGCATAGCGGAATCCCCCGCAGGCTCTTCGGCATGGTTCACCGATTCCGAGGGCAACATCGTTTCCCTCACTCATTTGAACTGACATCCAGACCGATGATCATGCGTGAACGGGGCCTTCACGGGCCTCGTTCTCGTTATCCGCACCCCTCGATTGCGATTCGTGCGTGCACTCGCGTGCTACCATCGGCTCTCGCCCGCCGCAAGATTCGTGGAGCAGCCCGTGCCCCGTCGCCGACACAGCATGATCACAGGAGCGCGCGACGTCGCGCCTATCTTGCTTGGGATCGTGCCGTTCGGCCTTGTCGCCGGCTCACAGGTCATCAGCGCGGGATTCGGCATGGCCGAGGCCATCGGGATGTCTCTGTTCGTGAACGCGGGCGCCTCCCAGATCGCTGCCACCTCGCTGTATATAGAGGGCGCGCCACTGTTCGTGATCCTCGGCACAGCGCTCGTGATCAACGCGCGCATGTTCATCTACAGCATCTCGATAGCGCCGGTCTTAGAAAGTGCGTCGGCTCGGCTGAGGCCGCTTCTGGGGCACATGCTGGTCGACCAGAACTACGCCATGACCATGACGCGCGGCCGCGAACGCAGCGATGTCGACCCTGTGCCCTACTACATCGGCGCGTGGCTCGCTCTCGCCAGCACCTGGCAGCTCTCATCGATCGCCGGCGCGGCGTTGGGCCCCTTCATCCCCGCCTCGTGGGGACTCGATTTCGCCGTGCCGCTCGTGTTCTTGGCGATGCTCGTCCCATCGCTCAAAGGGCGCCTCTCGCTTGAGGTCGCGGGCATCACCGCCATGGCCGCAGCCCTGCTGGTTCCGAGGCTTCCGATGCAAACCGGCCTTCTTGTGGCCATGTTCGCGGGAATGCTGTGGGGCGCGTTGCGCCATCCGGCAAAGGAGCCGAGTTCGTGAGCGCCACGACGACGTTCTGGCTCATCATCGCGGTGCTCGCTGTCGGCACGTGGGCTATGCGTGCGCTGCCGATCATGCTGCACGGCCACGTCGCACTGCCTTCTTGGGCGGAGCGGTTGCTGCGCTACGTTCCGGTTGCGGCACTGACCGCACTCGTTGTGCCTGGTGCGCTGTACGTGAAGGTCGACGGCGCGTACACCTTCGCTGCGGCCCGACTTCTTGCTGCAGGAATGGCAATGCTCGTGGCTGCGCGCACCAAGAGCGTCGTGTGGACGCTTGCGGCCGGCATGGTGACACTGTGGATCGGCCAAGCACTCCTCGGCGGCTGATCTGACCGCACGGGTGATGCTCCGAGTACGCCAAGGTGGGCAAGCGAGCTAGATGATGAACTCGCCTCGGGCCACAAGACGCGCGCTGCCGCCAACCTCGATGGTCCCATTCTCGTCGTCTCCGCCTGTCGCACGCGCAAGCAACTTGGACGGACGCCCGATCTCGGTGCCCTGAGAGATCTCGATCTCGTCACCCCATCCGATCACCTCGTGGCGCGAGAGATGCAGCGCGAGGGGACCTGCCGCGGAGCCCGTGGCTGGATCTTCCTCGACCCCCATGCCTGGGGCGAACATGCGCGACTTGACCCGCGTGCCGTCCAGGGCGAAGCAGCTCACGCAAGCATCCCCCACGACAGCGGCGAGCCTGACCATATCCGGGGACAGAGCAGCGACCTCTTCGGCGCGCGAGAGCGAAACCATGATGTGCAGAGGGCCGTTGCGATACGTCTCCACGGGCAGCACGGAGCGCTTGACCCCGAGAGCCACGAGCAGGCCCCCGACTCGGTCATATTGCTCGACGTGCGGATGTGGCTGAGACATGCGCCCAAAGCTGATGGATGTGCCGTCTCGCTCCAAGACCACCGGTACAGTTCCGCTCGCGGTCTCAAGGTTGATGACCCCGAGTTGCATGGGCGAAGCCAGCACGAACGCGGTTCCGAGGACAGGGTGCCCGGCGAACGAGAGCTCCTCGGAAGGAGTGAATATCCGGACGCGCGCGTGGCCGTCCCTTTCGGCCGGCAGAACGAATGCACACTCTGAGAACCTCAGCTCCTTGGCCAGTGTCTGCATCTGAGCCGAGCTTAGTCGCCGAGCATCTGTGAAGACGCCCAGTTGGTTACCCTCGAAGGGCGTATCGGTGAACACATCGACGATTGTGAAGCTTACTTTGTTGACCATGGGCCCTCCGAACACGGAGCGTCTCGCCTCAAAGGCTTTTCGAGATTATAGCCGCATGACACGAATCGGATGGCATAGCGCCCACGGGCCTGCCATCATCGGTCGTATGACACCCAGATCGACACCCAGATCGACACCCCGCGACGCGAGCGTCGAGGCCGTGGCCGGACTCATCGAGTCCGAACCCACAGCGCCGCACACTCTCGAATCCTTGGCAGGTGCAGCGAGCCTCAGTCCGAGCCACCTGCGAAGGCTGTTCGTTGCACGTTACGGCATGACCCCCGCCGCCTACCTGCGCGCGGTTCGCCTCGGTGCCATGCGCGAGGACCTGCGAGCCGGGGTTGCCGTCTCAGCCGCCGGATTCTCCGCCGGTTTCGGCTCTCAGCGCGCCATCTACGAGCATTCGACGCGTGCTCTCGGTATGGCGCCGTCCGCCTACCGCCAAGGCGCGCCCGGCCTCGAGATCGCTTGGGACACCGACACCTCCGCGCTTGGCACAATCGTGGTGGGCGCCACCGATAAGGGCTTATGCTGCGTGATCTTTGCAGACGGCTCCTCGGCACAAGACGCGCTTGCCAGCGAGTTTCCCCGCGCCACGCTGCACCACGATCCGGCGAGGGTGGCTCCCCACGTCGCGCGCCTCCAAGCGCTTCTGTCCGGCGACGAGACCGGCGAGGTGCCGCTCGATCTTATCGGCACGCCGTTCCAGCGCCGAGTCTGGGCCGAACTTCGCCGCATCCCGCGCGGACAGACCGCCACCTACGCACAGATTGCCGCGCGGATCGACTCGCCGCGCGCAGTGCGCGCAGTGGCCGGCGCATGCGCCCACAACCACGCCGCAATCGTGGTCCCCTGCCATCGCGTCATCCGCACCGACGGTGGCTTAGGCGGATACAAGTGGGGCATCGAGCGCAAGACCAGACTCCTTGCCGAGGAAAGGACGCGCTGAGGCGACCATCGTCGCCCGCGACGAAACACCACAATTCATGTTTCGTGAATCGTGTCACGACTGCAGCCACGGGGTATCTATAATGAATGTCGCCGACCTTCAGTCGGCTATTCGTGGTGCGATGGCTCCCGGTTCAAAGGACAGGTCAAGGCCATCGCCGCAAACGGTTTGGGGGTTCGTATGAGAGAGATCATGCGCGTCAACATGTCCGATCTATCGATCACGCGTGAGCCGGTTCCCGCGGGTTGGTCGCGCTACGGTGGTCGTGCACTGACCTCCGCGATCGTGTTCACCGAAGTCCCCGGCGATGCGGATGCGCTCGGTCCGGACAACGTGCTCGTGTTCGCGCCGGGGCTTCTCGGCGGAACGACCGCGCCCAACGGCGGACGCCTGTCCGTGGGTGCGAAGAGCCCGCTGACCGGCGGCATCAAGGAGTCGAACTCGGGTGGGCAGGCTGCGCATGCCCTGGGGCGCCTGGGAATCGCCGCGATCGTCGTGACCGGCAAGCCGGCCGATCCCGACGCTCTCTACATGCTCACGATCGAAGCCGACGGCTCCGCCTCGCTCTCACGCGTCGACGAGTGGGCCGGCG
>JAHIQC010000041.1 GCA_018902765.1 Actinomycetota bacterium
ATCGCCGGAGTCATCCGAGGGGTGTGCGACTGGGGCACCCTTGGCCACGTTTGCCACCAGCGCTTCAATCTCCCGCAACAGAAGGCTCGGATCATGGGGCTTGGTCAAGAACAAGTCCGCACCAAGCTTCGACGCAAGCTGCTCGTCCTCGTTTTCCGTGTAGTTTGCGGAGAAGAACACAAACGGCGTGTCCGCCAACACAGGGTCAGCGCGCCATTCGCGGCACAGCGCGTAGCCATCCATGCCTGGCATCAGGATGTCCGCGATGATGACATCCGGAGGCTCTGCGCGCGCCACGTCGAGGGCTTCTTGGCCTTCAGCGGCCTCTGAAATCCTGTGGCCTGCCGATCCGAAGATGGTCCTCAGTAGGTAGCGATTCCGTGAATCATCATCTACGACCAGTACGTGCATCGAGACTTGGCTCCTCGGTAGGCCGGGGTTGTTTTGTTGTAGATACCCCAAGAGGCGCTGTTGGGCAGGGGCAATCGACGGACGGTCTTTGAGAGTGCTGGGCACGCAAAACGACCGCCCTTGTGAGGCGGTCGTGTGAGGTCTTTTGGCTCCTCGGGTAGGACTCGAACCTACAACCCTCCGGTTAACAGCCGGATGCTCTGCCAATTGAGCTACCGAGGAGTACGGTCGCGCCCGCTGGCGCGTCGAGGATTATACGTAAGGCAGACGAGCATCGCAACAGGGGATTATGAGGCGATTTTGGGTAGGTGGGGCGATCAACTCGGCAGCGACTCGCTCGCGCCCGCAGCCATGAGGAGTTTGGCGGCTATGACATCGATCGAGGTGGGTTTGAACACCACATCATTGGCGCCGGACGTCGCCGCGCGCTCGCGAACCTCAGGCGTGTTGTACGCCGTGTGCAGGAGCACGGGAGTGAGTATGCCGGCACGGCGCCACTCAGCAAGAAGCTCGAAGCCATCCATCCTGGGCATGGCCACGTCCAGAAGCACCGCATCGGGAAGCACGCCATGCAACACTGCGTGGGCGGTCTCGGCGTCAGGGGCTGAGACGACGTCGAGTCCGAACTCCCTGAGAGCGACCGACATCATCTGGATCATCTCCGCATCGTCGTCGACCACGAGGATGAGTATGGCCATGAAACCCCCAAGTGCCGGATCGGGCGTTACCTTTTGTATCGGCACGATGGGAGCGGGTTATCAGTGTTTGTATTCATGAATCTTCAGCAGATTGTTGTGGACAGCGCAGTCCAAGGCGGGAACGTCGGCATCGAATGCGCTACACTGTCGTCTGCCCCGATGTCGAGGCGAGCGGGCCCGTAGCTCAATGGTGGAGCAGGGGACTCATAATCCCTTGGTTGTAGGTTCGAATCCTACCGGGCCCACCATGAAAGCCGATATGAGCAGACAACGCGTCGATCGTTCGAAGGATTCCCGGCTCCGCCAGCGGCGCATCATGCTGCTCGTGGCTACGGTCGCGGCTGGGCTCACGCTCGTTGTCGGCGCCGTCTTCGCGTGGGGGGCAATCCGGTCGGCTCCTGCATCCGCCAAAGCTCCGATGCCCAAGCTCTCGCTCGCGAGAGTCGAGTCCGAACTCACCACAGCCACCACGATGGAAGCCAGCGCCACCGCGAACAACCGTATCCAGGTTCCTGCAGTGACCGGCAAGACCGTTGAGGAGGCTGAGATCATCTTGGCGGCGGCCGGGCTGTCAGTCGAGCGCCGAGAGACCGCTCAGGTCGTCTCTGCAGGCACAGCCGTCGTGGTCGTCTCGCAGACCCCTGAGGCCGGCGAGGTCGTGGACCAAGGCACCGTGGTCGTGTTACGCGTTCCCTCGGTGGCCATGACGACCACGGTCACGACCGCTCAGTATGTGGTGTGCATCGACCCGGGGCATCAGGCCAAGTCCGATCTCAAGCCCGAGCCCATCGGTCCGGGATCAAACGAGACCAAAGGCCGCGTGATGGGCGGTACCACGGGCACCTCGACCAAGCTGCCCGAGTACGAGGTCGTGCTGCAGATCGCCACGAACCTCAAGACCCGTCTGGAGGCAGCCGGCGTGACCGTTGTCATGACGCGCACGACCAACGATGTCTCGCTGTCCAACTCCGAGCGCGCGATCATCGCCAACAACTCGAAGGCCGACCTGTTCATCCGGATCCATTGCGACGGAAGCACCAATTCGTCGGCTTCCGGGATAAGTACTCTGTATCCCGGCAAGACGAAGTGGAGCGGCACGATCGCCGCACCGAGCAAATCAGCGGCGGAGTCCGTGCAGGCATCGGTTGTCGCCGCGACGGGCGCCGTGTCGCGAGGCGCGGTCGCTCGAACGGATCAGACCGGCTTTAACTGGGCCACAGTTCCCGCCGTAACCGTGGAATGCGGGTTCATGACGAACCCCGTTGAGGACAAGTTACTTGCAAGTCCCCATTATCAAGATAAACTTTCAGAGGGCATGACGAACGGGATCATGGCCTTCCTGAGGGGGAATTAGTGCAGCAGGGTGGATTCGTTCGCGCACTCATTACGGGAGCGCTTATCGGGCTTTTGCTCGTCGCCGCCGTACTCGGATATCTATTCTGGCGCGGACTCGAGAATTCCAAGACAGCTGGGCCTGACGATGTCGTGGTTATGCTGGTGCTCCCGGACGAGGAGGGCGTCATCCTCCCGCGGGTCGTCGACCGCTACGTGAGCTCGGAATCCGCATTCGCCGTCGAGCGTCTCGACCCCCAAGCAACCGCGCAGATCCCCGGCACGTCATACACGCTTCTGCGTGACGCATACAGCTTCGAGGGCCCCGCAGGCATCGTCGACGCCGTCGCTTCGGGCATCGACCGCCGACCGTCATACATCGTTTTGGATGCCAAGGGCATCGAACGCCTTGCGGGTTCTCAGGCCTTCACGATCGACATTCCTGAGCACATGGAGGTCTTTGACGGCCAAAGGCTGCGCACCTTCGAGCAAGGAACCACAACCATATCTGCCGAGGACCTGGGCTTGCTGTTCCTGGGCGCGCAGTATCTCAAGGACGCCTCGCGTCAGTTGGTGCGCGAGCAGGTCGGTGACGCGATCTCGCGGCTTCTGGCAGCCGATACCACGGCCGCCTCTTGGATTGAGACTGATCTGACACTCGATGATTACGAGCCATTCCGGGTGCGTCTCCAGGCAGAGGTGGTCGAGTGATCAGGCGTTTGAGTCGCGGGATGCTTGCGCTGGCCATTGCGCTCGGTTCGTTCGGACCTGTTCTTGTGTATGGCACGGATGCGGGTGTGCCCGTGGCTGCCTACTCGCCACTGCATCTAAAAGCGATGGGCGGCGAACGTTCTCGTGGTGTTGGTGCACTGGCATCAAGCGCGCTGGATGCCGTTGCGCTGCCGGCGTCGCCTGTGGCTGCATCGTTACCTTCTCAAGGGTCGAGTCGACTCTACTCGGTCGGTCTGGCGGCAGGGGACCGGATATCACTCGCGCTCACCGCACCCATCGGCGAGTTCGATGTGTATGTGTATGCGCCCGGGCTCGGCCTTCTGTCCGGCGCGACGGCGATTGCGCACGCGAGTGAGGGTGCATATCCCCGCGCGCTGTCCTACGACGTGCCTGGGGACATCAGTGGCACGTACTACATCGAAGTCTTCGCGTATGACGGTTATGGGAGTTACGGGTTGGACTGGACCGTGACACCGGGTGCTGAGCGGGCTCGCAAGGACATCGGCGCCGCTTCTGCGGTCGCGCTGCCTATCGACCGCACCGTCACCATTCCGGACGCGCTGCAGGCCAGCGAGCTGTACCGCTTTTACGTCGCTGGGAGCCGCCGGATCACGGTTGACTTGGCCGGCCCGGCCAACGCTGACTTCGATGTGTATCTGTACGCGCCCGGAACCGTGAGCGTGTTCCCCAGCTACGTGCAGCCGGTTGCTTCAGGTAATGGGGGTTCGGCGAACGAATCCTTCGTGTTCGACGTGCCTGCCGGATCCTCGGGTCTCTACTACCTCGAGCTCATCAGATTCAACGGCTCAGGTGATGCTAGGCTGCAGGTC
>JAHIQC010000042.1 GCA_018902765.1 Actinomycetota bacterium
ACCAGGCGCGCAGGGCGAGCCCGGCAATGAGTAGTGCGGGCCACGTGCGTGCGATGAGGCGCGATCCGGACGCGCGCTCGTTCGCGTACCAGGCGCCGACTGCGGCGTAGGGCAGGAACAGCGCGACCAGGGAGACGAGCTTGAATGGCGCCGCGGGATGAAGGTCGAGGCGTGAGAGCGCAATCGGAACCACGACGCCGATTGCTGTGGCGACGATCAACAACGCTGGCACGCTGCGATGGAACAGCGCATACGCGGCGGGCGTGCAGAAGTAGATGCCCACGATGATTGGCACGAAGTAGAGGTGGTACCACGTCGTACCCAACATCAGGTCTCGAACAATCATGCCCGCGCTTCCCAATGGTTTGATGCCGAGGCGAGCGCCGAGGGCCAAGAAGATCGCTGACCACACGAAATACGGCACGAGCACCAAAGTGAGGCGGCGGGAGAAGAACTCGCGCCAGCTCGGTGCCCCACCCAGGGGCCGTGACCACAGGAGCGCACCAGTGAGCATCACGAACATCGGGACAGCGAAGCGCAGATCACGACTCATAAGGCCGATCACGCCGGTACGGCCGAGCTCGCGGGTCTCGGGCGCGACGTAGGGTGCGATCACGTGGATCAGGATCACCAAGGCAATCGACACCACGCGGGCGACGTCGTACTCGGGTACGCGAGAGGACTTGGGCGAAGTGCTGCTTTGTGCGGCAGTCGTCACGAAGGCGGGCTCCCCGAGGGTGAGGTGCGGGCGAGAGAATCGAACATGCGCCGCGATGTGACAGCAGAGCTGCGACGCGCTCACATTGTATACGGTGTGCGACTGCTGGCCGAACATGCATGGCGAAAACACGGACGGGTCTCTCGCGTCGCGCTACTCACCCAGCAATCGCTCGATGTCGAACTTTGGTTTGAAGGGATCAATGAATAGCACGCCCTCTACCACGCGACCATCCTCGAAATCCTCGGTAAGTATGACCTCGATGCCGGCGAGTCGGGCGGTCGCCCAGATCTGCGCGTCGTAGTACGAGAAGCCGTACGCGCACACACCACGCGCGGCCTCCTCGACGACGTCGGCCGTCGTGTCGAGGACTGCGAAGTCACGTCGATATTCGGCAACCCTCATAGCCGCATTAACGGGGTTCTGGCCGAAGCGCGGCTTCCGGGAGATCACGTTGAAGTATTCGCCAAGTACCTGCGCCGGCAGCACGCCCCGGCGACTAGCGACGATCCTCGCCAGCGCCCGTCTCGCCTGCCGCTTCTTCTCCGGCTCGCTCCCGTCCGCCGCGTAGACCAACACGTTCGTGTCCATGATGACGTTCCCACCGGTCATGGAGTTCCTCTCGCGTCCACGTACGCCCCTCTGGCCCACTGCCGATGCCGAGTCGGTCGTCCTCATCCCACATCGCCCTCAGCCGTTCGAGCGCGGCAATGCCCTCGTCGCGCTGCGACTGTGCAAGAAACGTCTCGATCGCGCGCCTGACGAGCTCCGATTGCGAGATCCCGAGTTCGCTGGCACGTTCGGCCAGTGCCTGGTCGAGGTCCTCTTCGAGGTTGAGTTGTTTGCGCACCATACGACCCACAGTACTCACCCTGCCTTGCCGAAAGCCTACCGAAACCTGTCCGCCTAGCGCATAGGTCGCAGAGCGAGCCCCATGCAGGGTCAGATGTATGTAGTATACATCTGACCCTGGTGTGATGTATCGACACCTTGCATCGCATCGTCCGTAGGAACAAACAAGGCGGCGACCCTCCCGAAGAGAGCCGCCGCCTCGTTGGCGAATTGATGCACCGCTAGGGTGCTGTCGTAACCGTCTACTTGCGGCGGCCTGCGACCTCGATTTGCATCTCACACCACTTGAGCTCGGCCTCCATAGTGCTGACCTCGACCTCATCGGCCTCGGGCGGCAGGGCAGCCATGCGCTCTTTGGCATGCTCAAGCGCCTGACGTGCGCGCTCGACGTCGATCTGGGAAGCAACCACGGCGTGGTCGGCGAGGATGATTACCTTATCCTCGTGAACCTGGATGTAACCGCCAGCGACTGCGAACCATTCGACTTCCTTGTCGTTGTCCCACTTCACACGGATCTCGCCTGGCTTCAGAGCGCTCACCAGCGGGGCGTGCAAGGGCAGAATGCCAATCTCGCCGTCGACTGTGGGAGCCACCACCATCTCCACCTCATTGGTGTAGACGATGCGCTCCGGAGTGATGATCTCGCACATAAGTGTGCGTGCCATTGCTTCAGCGCTCCTTTATGCGGTCGCTTTGAGCTGCTCAGCAGCCTCGAGGACCTCTTCGATACCGCCCTTGTAGCGGAAGGCCTGCTCGGGGATGTCGTCGCACTCGCCCTTGGCGATCATGTCGAAGCCGCGGATGGTGTCCTCAAGCTTGACGTACTTGCCGGTCATGCCCGTGAACTGCTCGGCCACGAAGAACGGCTGCGAGAGGAACTGCTG
>JAHIQC010000043.1 GCA_018902765.1 Actinomycetota bacterium
GACTGTCATTATTGGCATCTTTTCTGTCTGAAGGGGACACCATATGTGTACCTAACGACAGTGAAATTGTCAATTTGAACATTTATCATGTCATTTTGAGACGGAATAGATGTGTAGAACGACAATGCCGGACTATACATACTTTTGCGGCAGACGTTTAGTTCTGTTTAGTCTGTAAAGTTGCACCTGGCGTCGACTGTCCAGCGGTCTGGACGCAGCCTAGCCGACCTGCTCAGCAACTCCCTGCACCCATGCACGAATCGATTCGAGGAGATCGCCGTCCATCCGGCCTGCGGGCAGGGCTTGCAGACGCTTGTCCAACGTCGCCGGATCGATCATCTTCTCGGCGAGCAAGACCGCAACGAACTCGCGGTCCTTCTCCCTCCAAGCTGCGAGTTTGCTGGCAGCCAGGTCGTGGATCTCTACGCACAACCCGGTGTTCCCGCGAGTGCCTACCGGGTGACTGACAGGTACCGTCCGCTCCTCCCATCCGCACGGAAGGACGGCGACTTCGAGCGACACGCCCTCAACGTAGAACCCAAACGCAGCGTGAAACGGCGAGAACTCACCGAGGGCTCCGTCGATGCGGTCTATTGCCTCCGGCCTGTTCAGTGGCTGTACATCAACCTCTATCGACGCCCGCAATGCCTCCGGTGCGTCCGGATACGTGGCGAGAATCGCTTGGGAGCCGAAGATGACTATCTCTGTGTCGTCCGCAACTTCACACGCTGCGCGAATGGCATGCTCCAACTGATCGAACCTCATGAGCCCACCTCCACGCCGGCGAGCAGCCGGTCCATCTGAATCGGTGTCAGAACCGGCACAAACGGAGAGCTCTGGTTGAGACGGTCCGCACGAGGACTGCCCGAGCGCACGAAATCATACAGTCGTTCATCCGAGTAGGTATCAAGGATTTGCCGCCACTCCAGCAGGTCCTGGGTCGCCGCCCCCTGATCCTCCTGCAACAGCCAATCGATATGGTTTCTAGCCCGCATTCTGAGCGCGGGGTCCTGTTTGAGTTGCTCTGCGATTGCCTCTGAAACGCGCTCGGCGCGCTGCTGTCCCGTAACCCGGGGTGCTACGCGAACGTTTCCCGATCCCGGCGGCAACCCGACCAATAGCGTTACCGAACGAGCATCCACCGCCGGGGCATCGGCCAAAGTGAACTGTGAGACCTCGACGACCAAGTCGTACTTGGCTTCGAGCGGAGCCACGGCGGCCCGGGTACCAACCCGCACGTCGGCCATGGAGTGTGCATCCGCTACAACACCGATCTCAAGTGGCTCTCTGGCGGCACTCGGCCAGCTCTTCACCCACGCAGCACGAACGCCGGCGATTCCCGAGAAGGCCGACTGCAGATCACGAATCAGTTCATCCTGTCTGACCCGCTCGACATCGAAAAGCCGACGCAGTGCGCTCCGGAGCGTCTCGTCATCCCGAAATGCATACAGCTGCGTGCGGCCGCCACCAGTTCGAACAACGTAGCCCAAGCCCACGAGTCGCTGGAGCGCGTTGCGTACTCCCTGACCTGTTAGGCCGGTCGCTGTGGCGATCTCCGGGGCGCTGGACGGACGGGTAGCCTGAGACGTGAGGAACCGCACAACGCGCAACTGCGCGCTGGTTCCAAGCAGTTCATCCAGCGGGTATCGGGCCGCACTGTCCATATCAGCACCTCACGTTTCTCGAGTACGAGATGCTCACATTAGACCACGTACGTTGCTTTATGACAACAACTGTTGCTTTAGCGCAATAACCATTGCTCTGGCCCCACGCAGCCCCATATCGTCTTGGAGTTGCGGTGAATTGGCATAATAACGACTACAATTATCGACAACTGTGGTAAGTTATATGCCATGAGGACACCTTCAGACATGGAGCTCGCGCGCGCAGTTGCTGTCTTCGAACGCGCTGGAGGAGTGCTCGGCACCTCTGAGGCACTTTCGGCGGGCATCGAAGAGCGCACTCTGTACTGGATGCGTGATGTCCGTCTCGTCGAACCGCTCTCCCGGGGCGTTTACCATCTCGCCTCATCGCCGCTGCCCGCATACCCCAGTGTGGCTGCGGTCATGCGGCGCGTCCCCCGCGCCGTGCTCTGTCTGGTGAGCGCACTCGAGTTCCACGGAATCGGCACGCAGATTCCCGCTGCTGTCCAGATCGCTCTGCCGAGGGGAGTCAAGGCGCCAAGAATCGCGTACCCGCGCATCGACCTCTTCTCGATGAGCGCGCAGGCCATGGAGGCCGGCGTCGAGGAACACGACATGGACGGAACCACCGTCCGCGTGTTTGATCTGGCCAAGACGGTCGCTGATTGCTTCAAGTACCGCAACCGCATCGGACAGGACGTGGCACTCGAAGCGCTGCAGGAGACGATCCGCTCCCGCCGAGCGACTCCCGCGCAGGTGATGCGATACGCCAGAGTCGACCGCGTGGAGCAGGTTATGCGGCCCTACGTGCAGGCACTGATGTGAGCACCCGAGCCCGTCTGCCGGTCCGCGCCTGAAATCCCCAGCTGGTTCGCCATGAGAACGCCAATTCACTTGCGTAAACCAGCGTTGCGTGCTAGTTTATGAAAGTGAAATGGCGAATCAAGGAGTAACAATCCCTGAAGTGGTGTCGACGTTCGTCGACCAGCTGCAGGCAACGGGCACCTACACGTTCACTCACGCGGATGCGCGAGCAGCGCTGCCGACGTCTGAGATCGCGGTCGACAACGCGCTGCGTCGCCTCAAGAAGCGCGGCCGCATCTTGGCTCCTCGTCGTGGGTTCTACGTAATCGTGCCCACCGAGTACGTGACCGCCGGATCGCCACCGCCCTCGTGGTTCATCGACGACTTGATGGGCTTCCTCACTCAGCCCTACTATGTTGGGCTGCTGTCTGCGGCGGCCATTCACGGTGCTTCTCATCA
>JAHIQC010000044.1 GCA_018902765.1 Actinomycetota bacterium
GTGGGGATCAGCGCGATTTCGAGTTCGCTCACAAGTACGGTCTGCCGATACCGCCTGTTGTCGTGCCCGAGGATGATGCGTTGTTGGGTGATCTGGCTACTCAGCGGGATAAGGTGATGCTGGACGTGCCGTGGGTCGAGGCCTACGACGGACCGGGGGTCATGGTTCAGTCCGGGCAGTTCACCGGTATGCCCGGCGGCAAGGCGAGCGACGGAATGCGAGCAGTCACCGAGTGGCTGCTTGAGCGCAAAGCCGGTCGCTTCAGCATCAACTTTCGCCTTCGCGACTGGCTCATCAGCCGTCAGCGGTACTGGGGCAATCCCATACCTGCCATCCACTGTCCGGCTTGCGGGCTAGTGCCGGTCCCGGAATCCGACCTGCCGATCGTACTACCCAAGAACGTGGACATCACGAAGGGCGAGACGCTTGCGGATCACCCTGAGTTCTACGAGACGACCTGCCCCACATGCGGAGGTCCGGCAAGGCGCGAGACCGATACCATGGACACCTTCACCTGTTCATCGTGGTATTACCTGCGCTACACGGACGCGCGAAACTCAGAGGCAATCTGGGACAAGTCAAAGGCTCAGTATTGGATGCCTGTCGATCAGTACATCGGCGGCATAGAGCACGCGATCTTGCATCTGTTGTACTCGCGATTCTTCACCAAGGTCTTCCGCGATCTGGGCCTCATCGATTTCTCTGAGCCATTCACCAATCTGCTGACTCAGGGCATGGTCAAGAAGGACAACGAGACCATGAGCAAGTCCAGGGGCAATGTCGTCGCTCCCGAGGACATGATCGCCAAGTACGGCGCCGACACTTTGCGTGCCTATATCCTGTTCATGGCTCCGCCCGACAAGGATCTCGAGTGGTCCTATGAGGGTCTCGAGGGCATGTTCCGTTGGCTCGCGCGCGTATGGCGCCTGGTCACTGAGACGGCCGAGGAAGTGGCCGCAGGGTGCGGCGTCGCTGCTTCAGGCGACGAGGCAACTCGAACGCTCCACCGCGAGATGCATCGCGTCATCGGCAAGGTGACCGACGACATCACCCGTTTCCAGCTCAACACCTCGATAGCCGCACTCATGGAACTCACGAACACCGCATATGACTATCGCAACGCCGTTCCCGCAGGTCAGCGGGATTTGGCCGTGCTTAGAGACATGGCGACCGCAATCGTCCGCCTGCTCGCCCCGTACGTGCCTCACATGGCCGAGGAGCTGTGGCGCGAGGTCCTGCACGAGAACGACTCGGTGCACCTTGCCCCGTGGCCGATCTACGATCCGTCCGCCGTCGTGGTCGACGAGGTCCAGATGGTCGTACAAGTCAACGGCAAGGTGCGCGGCAAGGCGGCCGTTCAGGTCGGACTCGCCGAGGAAGACGTCATTGCCATTGCTCTGACCTCCGTAGAGGCCTGGGTAGAGGGCAAAGAGATCAAGAAGGTCGTCGTGGTGCCGGGCAAGCTCGTGAGCATTGTGGTTGCGGGCTAGGAATCGGTAAGCGCGTGACAAGAATCTGAACGTGCCCGTACCGGTATCGTGATGCCACGGCGATGCGCCTATTCGCCATGACGTAGACGGTGAACCACATTCCAAGCGGGTGCTCTCTCCAGCCGCAGGCTGGAGGCATCATGTCGCAGGAATCTGTGCGGAACGTGATCGACGATCTCTTGCGCAGAGCGGGGCTTTCAGACGTACCGAGTCGCAGCATCGTGCTAGTCGTGATGCTCGCACTGGCTGTTACTGTGGCGTGCGCGGTGCGATGGTGGCCCGCCGGGGACCAGGAGTTCACGCTCCGAGAGCCGGGGGAGACGTCGCCTGCCTCATCGGTTCCGACTCTACAACAGGCAGCAAGTGAGCCAGGCTCCCAAACGGCAATGATCGCCGTACATGTCGTAGGTGCCGTCCGCACGCCGGGTGTCTACCGGCTTCCGACAGGTTCACGTGCCGAGGAGTTCGTGCTGGCGGCCGGCGGACTCATGCCCAACTCCGAACCCCGGGGTCTGAATCTGGCCCGCCGCGTCGAGGATGGTGAGCAGGTTGTCGTTCCGACCATGGACGAGTGGGCCTCGTCAGGCTCAGTGCCAGGGCAAGGTGCAAGTTCGGGAACGGGCCTTGCGGGCCCAGCCGCCTCTGCAGGAGCAAAGGTTGACCTCAATCGCGCGACCGAAGCCGATCTCGATGCTCTTCCGGGAGTCGGACCTTCGACTGCAGCCAAGATCGTGGCCGATCGCGAGGCTAACGGGCCCTTCGCGGCACCTGAGGACCTCATGCGTGTATCGGGTATCGGAACCAAGAAGTTCGAGGCCCTAAGGGACCTCGTGGCCGCACAGTAACCGTGTCTCCGAGTTCAAAGCCCAGTTCACAAAGCGCGGCCACTCGACCTTCGATTCCGCCACTGGCTTGGTGTGCTGCAGCATTGTGGATGGGCGTCTGTGCTGCCGAAGAACTCTCATGGCGCTCTCCTGGGCGCGTCGGATGGGTCGGCGGTCTCGGGCTGCTGATCTTGATGGGCCTCATGCTCTACGTGCGCGCTCACGCCTGTGCTCGCACGGCGGCGGGGCTACTAGTTCTGGTCGGTATTGCACTTGGGTTGTGTGTCGGTTCCTCATTCTGGGGCCGGGTCGACGCTGACGCGAACTCCTTGCGGACGTTGAGTTCCGGGGCGAAAGCTGAGACCGTGACGGACTCGGTGGTATCGCGATTCGGCTCCTCTGTTCGGTTCAAGGTACTTGATGGACGAGCAAAGGGCGCGACCTGCTCAGCACAGCTTCCCGAAGGAGTGGAGTCTTCGCTCTGCGGCGAGACGTTTGTGGTTCGCGCATCTGTGGATGCTCCTGGTATCCGGGATGAGTGGGCCCGTAGACGGCATAGGTCCGGAGATTCGGGACGGGTCAAGGCGTGGTCTGCTACGCGATGTGCCCCTGCGGCCTCACTTCGGGGATTCATCTCCCCGATTCGCCGCGGGCTGGTCGCCACAGTGCAGGGAATTCAGGGCGATGGTGGCGCTTTGCTGCAGGGAGTGCTGCTAGGGGAAAGGAGTCGTGTTCGCGGGACATCCATGGAGAGCGATTTCCGGACGACGGGGCTGTCCCACCTTCTCGCGGTCTCGGGCACTCATCTGTCCATCGTGGCCTACCTCGCAGGAGCGCTCCTCTCTAGGACCAACGCTCCGCGGAATCTGCGGATCATGATCATCTTGCTGTTGGCCGCGTGCTATGTCCTTCTGACAGGTGCGCCGGTCTCGTCGATCCGTGCATTCCTGATGGCTATCACGGCCGGCCTTGCGGGTCTTGCGGGTAGGCGTGGCGATGCGATATCCGCGCTCTGCGTCGCAGTATGCCTCGTCTTGTGCGTGTCTCCGGCCCAAGCCTTTGACATCGGTTTTGCGCTATCGGTGAGCGCCGTCGGGGGGCTTGTGGTCTTTGCCCCACTCGCATCCGGATGGCTGGTGCTTGTGGGTGGTTCTCGGATCGGTCGGCCGCTATCGGGCCTGGCGGCCCCGCTGGTCGCTCAGGCATCCACCGCTCCCGTCGCGATACCTGCGTTCAATATGTTCTCCCTGATAGCCCCCGTGGCCAACGTGCTCGTGCTGCCTATCGCGTCGGTTGGCCTTGGGCTAGGGGTGGCGGCGGTGCTCGCGCTCAGCGTCTCGCAGCTGCTCGGGCTTTGGTTACTGCGGGGAGCCGCGTTTGTGCTCGAACTGGCCACACGAGTCGCTTCGTGGCTGGCATCCGTTCCTCATGCCGCGATTCCGCTCGGGGGTACTGCCATCTACTGGGGATCGCTTTGCGCTATTGCCGGTGCCGCTCTGTGGGTGCTGTGGCCTCGTCCGCGTGCGCCACGCGCCGCAAGACTTGTAGCTGGACTTCTTCTGGCTTGCGCGCTGGCCTTCGGGGTTGGAGGCGTGCCAGGCTCCTCGGAATGTTCGGTGATTGCCTTGGACGTAGGCCAGGGCGATGCGATCCTGATCAAGGATGGCTCTCACGCAGTGTTGGTGGATACCGGGCCCGATGCTTCCTCGATGAGAGCTGCGGCAGCGCGGGTCGGCATGCGTGATCTTGACGCCGTTGTCCTGACGCACCCGCATGCTGATCACATCGGTGGGCTTGGTGGACTACAAGGTGTCGTGAACGTGCGCCGCGTCTTGGTCCCGGCCAGCACGGCGTCGGATTTCGAATCTATCGATCAACTGAGTGAGACCCTCACAGGCTCGCGGCCCGAAGCTCTCGTCGCCGGTTCAGTGTTCTCCTTCGGCGCATGGAACTGCGAGGTGTTGTGGCCGTCGGAGGCAATCGAGGGCTTGAGCTGCAATGACACCAGCTTCATTATGCGGATGTCGCACGGAAGCGGGTTTAGCGTCGTGCTCACGGGAGACGCCGAGTCTGCAGCGCAACAGCGCCTGATGCGGTTGCGCGGAGGGGTCGAACGCTGCGAGGTGCTGAAGGTGCCGCACCACGGCAGCTCA
>JAHIQC010000045.1 GCA_018902765.1 Actinomycetota bacterium
GCATGACTTCGACGTTCTCGCGCTGCAGGGCCTCGATCGTCTCGAACAACAACTTGAACGCATCACGCTTCTTCTTGGGTACGTCCACAGACACGGCCGGCGCTCCCGTGGGAGTGCCGATGTCCTCATAATAAATGAACTCATCGCAGTTCGCCGCGAGCAGATCGCTGGTCGAGTCCTTCATGCCAAGGCCGATGACGCTCTTGCCGTTCTCCTTGAGCTTGCTTACGAGTGGCGTGAAGTCCGAGTCACCTGAGACCACGACGAATGTATCGATGTGCATCTTTGCGTAGGAGAGTTCCATCGCGTCAACAACCAGCTTTATGTCAGCCGAGTTCTTGCCGGTCATTCCCCGCTCTGGTATCTCAACGAGCTCAATGCCCAGTTCATGCAAGGGCGTGACGTAGTTCTGAAAACGTCCCCAGTCAGCGTAGGCCTTCTTGGCGACGATCTTGCCCTTCTCAACGAGCCTTTCCAGCACCCGCTTCATATCCAATGGTGTTGTCGGAGCCGTGCTCTTGGCCCTGCCACGACCACCGCGATTATTCTTCTCAGCGCCGAGCGCGAGATTCTCGAAGTCTATGAATACGGCGAGCGAGTGCGCCTCGTCAGCCATGGGAGTCCCCTCTTGAGCGGCGCGGGCCCTTCGCCAGCGCTCCACCAATGATTCTACCACCGCTGGTCGCGGCGGTATCCGGAGGTGCCGATGTCATGCTGCGGCGTGCAACCGCTCACAGGAAGTGCCCGGCGCGGTCGAGGTGGGTACGAACACACAAGCTCGACAAAACGTTTCGGACAGGAGCTGGCATGACCGAGCAGAAACTTCAGATGTACTGCACGCCTTGGTGCGGTGATTGTCGCGCGGCCCGCCAGTGGCTTGAGTCACGGGGAATCGAGTACGAGGAGATAGACGTCTCGACGGACCTGAGCTTGCGCGAGAAGGCCGCGGCTCACAACAACGGCGAACTCCACACGCCCACTTTCGAGTACGGGGAAGCGGTGTGTGTCGACTTTAGGCCGGAGCACCTGTGCAAGATCATGGGTATCGAGTACCGCTGAGAATGCACGTGCCTTAACAAAGAGCGATCGACCCGTCTGGGCGGACGGGCCGATCAAAGTCAGGGTGGCGTCCCCTGTTGTTCTTAACGATGACCGCACCGAACGGGTTACGGCCTTCTTTGGGGAATTTCTACTCCGCCGGGGTCACGCACGCTGCGCCGCAACCGCCCGCTTGGGCGCCTGCCCCACGACCGCCCATGCCAGCTCCTCGGCCGCCGCCCATGCCGCCGCCCCTACCGCCAAGCTCAGCGGAGTTCACGCGTTCGTTGACCCGTGCGGTCATGCGCTCAAGAACCTCGGCCTTGGTGGCCTCTGTGATGGTGCCATCGGCTACCTTCTGATCGAGGATCTGCTCGCGAGCGGATAGCGACTTGTCGACCACGGTTGCAGGATCGACGCCCTCCGACTTGGCGATATCGGAAACGGATTCGCCTTCGACTCGACGATCATGGATGTCGTCGACAGACAAGCACGTGAGATCGGCGAGGATGTCGACCATTCTGGCGCCTGCATCGCGCATCGCCACACCCATTCGCAACCCGTAGCCGAGCGGCTCTCCGGTTGTGGCGTCGGTAGTCGGGGCGGCCGATGCGATCCCGATCGACCCGAGTATGAGCCCAGCTGCCAGTGCGGCAGCTGCGAGCCCGATTGCTTTGCTTCTCTTCATGTAGAACACCTCCGAGTAGATTCGTGCTGTACGGTACAGTTCGAATATGACCCGAAGGTTTGAATAAGGCGTGAACGTCGGATGCGGGAAGCGTGAAACGTGAAGCCTCGCGTCTTAGGCGCGTGCGGCCACACTCAGGGTTTCAACACGGGGAAGGCCGGAACCTTGTGAGCCCCATACTTCAGCGCGGTAAGCGCCCCGCCCATGAATCCTATGCCGCCAACGAACAGCGCATCATAGCTCCATTGCTTCCCCAGAAACGCCAAACCCACCCCAACAATGGTGAATATCACAGATGCGACCCAGAACAACCACGAGGGTCGAGTTATGAGGCTGCAGCCCAGCAGAAAACCCAGCGCCGCCCCGGAGCCGATACCGACGACACCCCCCAACACCATCAGCACTGAATCCATCCCAAGTCCTTTCAGCGAAGTGGTCGACCAGAAGCGTATCAGAAGCTATCTCTTCACGGGCGCAGGCACGGCGTTCTGTCTACAGATGCGCTCGTAGGTTCTGGCACTCGGGCGTACCGTGCGCTTGAGAGTCAGATAGTCGATCGCCACCAGGCCGAAACACGGCTCGAAGCCCTCACGCCACTCGAAGTTGTCGGTGAGTGCCCAGTGGAAGTAGCCGCGCACATCACAGCCCTCCTCGATCGCGCGATGCAACCATTGCAGATGCTCGACGATGAAGTCCTCGCGCCGCTCGTCTGCCGCGTCGGCAATACCATTCTCGGTGACGATGATCGGCTTTCCGCTGCGCTTGGCCATGCTTCGGACGGTGTAGTACAGCCCCTTGGGGTAGATCTCCCAGCCCATGTCGGTCTTGGGCAGCGGTCTCATCCCAGTCGGTAGAGCCATGGGATCTCCCGCAAGCAGCTGTTGCACGGTGGCGCGCGTGTAGTACTGAACGCCCACGAAATCGGAGCGATCCTTCACGTGGTCGATGAAGTAGTAGTTGGCGACCCAGTCGACCCATCCGCCCAATAGCCTGTCCCGAAGAGTCGGTCGACCTGGGTGTTTCAGAGCCGTCACATTGACCGCAGCACCGACACGGCACACGGTGTCGAGTTCGTGAATCGCCTCGTATGCCAATCGATGGGCGCGGACTAGATTGCGCGCCACACGCCACGCCGAGGCCCAGCCCTTGCGCTCCGGAGGCCACATCCCGAACAAGTAGCCCGCGCTTGCCAACAGCATGGGCTCGTTGATCGTGATCCAGGTATCGACCCACGGCTCCAGCGGCACCACCACCGCGCGCACGAACTCGGCAAACAGCGCCGGAGTAGAGGTGCCCTCCCACCATCCGTACGCACCGAGCCAGTGCGGGTTCGTGAAGTGGTGCAGCGTGACATACGGAGAGAGCCCATGCGAGCGAGCGGACTTCACTACCTGTACATAGTGCGCGATCTCGTCTTGGTCATAGACGCCGCGCTCTCTTTCGATGCGCGACCACTCAATTGAGATCTTGACCGCAGAAAGCCCGAGGCTCTCGGCTATCGCGAAATCCTCATCAAAGCGGTTGTAGTGATCCGTGGCGCGCCCCGAAAAGTGGCTGTGCGCGACCTTGCCCTGCTGCTCGAACGCCCACCAGTCATTGTGGCGATTCTCGCCTTCGACCTGATGGGCAGAGATCCCCGCCCCCCAAGTGAAGCCTCCAGGGAAGTGGAGTTGCCCGTCGCTGTGAAGGGCATCGCTCACGCGCTTACGACCCCACCCTGAGAGTACAGCTCGATCAGTGCCTGCGTGCCCAGATCCGCGCCACCCTCTTCGGCGAGCCGTTCATAGAGCGACATTGCCAGACTCAATCCGGGAAGGTCGAGCTCCATCTGCTTAGCCGAGTCCAAAGCGATTCCCATGTCCTTGATGAAGTGGCGCACGTAGAAACCCGGCGCCATGTCGCCAGCGATCATCCGAGGAACGAGATTGGCGAGCGACCAGCTGGCGGCTGAGCCCGCGGTGATGCTCTCGAGGACCCTCGATGGATCAAGGCCTGCCGCGCGGGCATAGGCAAGCGATTCGACGGCCCCCAGCATCGCGCCTGCGATCGCTATCTGATTGCACATCTTGGTGTGTTGCCCCGCCCCAGGCCCCCCTTGTAGAACCACGTTGGGGCCCATCGTAAGAAGCATCGGCTTGGCGGACGCAAAGACCTCAGCATCGCCACCGACCATGATTGTGAGCCTCGCCTCGCGCGCTCCGATATCGCCGCCGGAGACGGGTGCATCCAAGGCCTTCAGACCTCGCGTCGAGGCTTCTTGCGCGATGCGCGCGGCGAGTATGGGCGACGAGGTGGTCATGTCGACAAGAACCGTCCCAGGTGAGGCCGCGGCGACAAGACCGTCAGCGGCCAGATATACCTGTTCGACGTCGGCCGGATAGCCAACGATGGTGATCACCGCATCGGCGCCATCCGCCACTTCGCCGGGGGTATCGCACCACACAGCACCCGCATCCACGAGGGCCGCGGCGCGCTCAGGAGTACGGTTGTGCACGCGCAGCGCATATCCGGCCCGCATGAGATGACCGGCCATCGAGGCTCCCATGACCCCTGTGCCGACGAAACCGATCGTGCTTTGAGAATCAATCATCCCGCGCTCCTGCCGAAGAACATCGCAGCCACCGTATAGACGCATGATACCCGAGGCCTAGCGCCCACCTCTGGCGAAAACCATGCGGCTATAGGCGACCCGAAAGCCGAGCCTGCCGGCGTGTCGGTGAGATGGGTACCCGGGAACAGCCTCAGTCACCGCAAGCGCGCAACCCTTGCGCTCAGCCGCCGCCAGACGCGCTTCCTGCAATCGCACCTGCAGACCGCGACCACGGTACTTGGGCAACACGACGTCGGCCGAGAGCCACGCCACCCCGTTGCCCGTCCACAGTTCGCCAGCGGCCACTGGCGTGTCCTGCGAACGTGCCCAGTAGAGCTCGACTCCAGCGCGCTCGGCTATGCAACGAGCGAAACGAATGTCCGTCTGTGGCGGTGTGTGGCCCTCGTTGAACCCGCGGGCGACCAACTCGGCCCACCTATCGGCGTCATCGGATATCTCTACCGAAGCGAAGGGATCACTGAGACTCGGCACTTCCTGACTGACGCCCGCGGATGGCCCGACTCGACGTGCCTGCCCGATGTCCAGAACAAGCACGTCCTCGAACTCCAGGAAATGCATGCCGAGCGACGCGATCAGCGCGACTGTCTCCGGATCGGAGCCGACCGGAACGCTGACCTCGACCGGACGCTCGCCGACCGCATCCAGAAACTCGCGAAGCGCAGCGGACTCACGCTCGGTCAATGCCGATTCATCGCCAAGTCCGCTCACGCTAGAAAGCCCGATAGCCGACCCACCGAACACCGCAATGCCGCTACCGATTGCTCGTGAGTAGACACCTGAGTCCGGATAGCGCCGGCTCGCGATGGCGCAGGTCTCGGCGCGCTCAGCGACCACAAGGCCCTCGAGCCGCATGCGCAAAGCGTGAGTGCCCACGGCAGCGTCCAGTCTAGGCCTCGAGACGATCCAGCAACCACGCCATGTTCTCGCCTAGGCGAGTCATGGTCGACAACCCTTCGACGTCGTTCTCGACCTCGCCGGCCGCGCCACCAAGTCCCAGGTTCCAGTAGCTCGAGCCGACAACGATCATCTCGCCGATGAGAAACAGGTGATTCATCGTGTCGAGCGTGTGGATTGCTCCCGCCCGGCGCACGGCAGCAATCGATGCCCCGGGCTTGCGCGCAAACATGTTGCCGTTGGCTCTGGCTACATAGCCCGCTCTGTCGATGATCGCCTTCATCTCAGCGCTCACGTCTGCAAAGTACACCGGGGAAGCCAGAACAATGGCATCTGCTCCGTCGAGTGCCTCGATGACGCCGTTGCCGAAGTCCTTGCGGCCATGACAGCGACGATCCTTCTTTTTGTAGCAAGAGCGACAGGCAGTGCATCCTTCAACGCGATTGGTGGCCAGCTGGATCTGCTCACACTCATGGCCAGCCGCACGCAGCGGCACGAACATCTCCTCGACGAGGCGAGCCGTGTTGCCGTCCTTATGTGCCGAACCGTTTACTGCAACCACTTTCATACCGATTACCTCCTAATAGGACCCGCAGCCTTTCGACCGCGCGACACGTGGAATCTATCTGAGTGGGTCGCGCGTACGATACACGAGCGCCACAGTACCGGGGCCCACATGAAGCCCGATCACGGGCCCGATTGGAGCCAAACCCACCGGGCACTCAACAAGCGGCTGAACGAGACTCACCAGATGCTCGCCGAGCTCCTTGGCGTTGATGTGATGAACATACACATCGGTGATACCGGCATCCTTGATGTCCTCGGAAAGCTTCTCGATCATGCGCTCTATGGCGCGCGTCCGGGTGCGCACCTTGTCGAACGCCTGCGTTTGGCCGTCTTCGACGGTGAGAATCGGCCGTATCTGCAATAAGGATCCGAGAAACGCCGATGCACCGCCGATGCGACCACCTTTGCGCAGGTAATCGAGTGTGAGCGGCGTGAACAGGAAGCGAGTTCGCGCAATCGTGTCCTCGGCGGCTTTAACGCACGCATCGGCATCGCCGCCGGCATTGGCCGCCTTGGCCGCGGCGATGGCAGCCAGTCCGAGCTGCATCGAGTTGGAGCGGGAGTCGACGATACGGATGTCCGCGTCGGAATACTCACTCTTCAAGTCGGCAGCGACGAGTTCCGCCGAACCCAGAGTCCCGCTCATTTCCGAGGAGATGAACACACCGACCACCGGCTCGCCGGCTTTGAGCGCGGACTCGAATGCGGCCCTCATCTCACCGGGTGAAGGCTGCGAAGAGGTCGGGATCTTGGGAGTCGCCGCCATCTTCTCGTAGAACCAGTCGTCCTCGACATCCAGTTCTCTGAAAGACTCATCGCCGAAAACAACGCCGAGTGAGACCAAAGTGATCCCGAGCTCCTCGGCATGCTCTGGACGGATGTAGGACGTGCTGTCAGTCACGACACGTACGGGCATGAGTGTCCCCCGACTCTCGTCGTCGCAGACTCGGATGAGCCCCTTGGTGACACGATACCGCACAGAAGGGAATCCTCTCCATGGGATCAATGGCCTTCAGTGTTGAGAGGCGGTATGCGATGACTCAATCACCCGAGCGCGTCGTGATCATGGGTGCGGCCGGACGCGACTTCCATGTGTTCCTCACCAGGTTTCGTAATGATGCATCGCGGCGGGTCGTGGCGTTCACCGCCACGCAGATCCCGGGCATCGACGACCGTGTGTTCCCACCCGACCTTTCCGGCCCCTTGTACCCTGAGGGCATTCCGATCGTTCCCGAAACAACCTTGCCGGCGTTGATCGCCGCCGAATCGATCGATCGTGTGGTCTTCGCCTACAGCGACATCTCGCACATGGATCTCATGCACAAAGCCTCGCTCGTCTTGGCGTGCGGTGCCGATTTCGAACTCCCTGGGCCTGACGCGAGTCTGGTGCCCTCAACGCTGCCGGTGATCTCGGTATGTGCAGTTCGCACCGGCGTCGGCAAGAGCGGCATTTCTCGCCGCATCTGGCAGCGGCTCCATCATCACGGGGTCGTGGCGGTCGACATCCGCCACCCCATGCCCTATCGAGACCTGTCGCGCATGGCGGTCGAGCGCTACGCGAGCATCGAGGACCTCGACCGCTACGGCTGCACCGTCGAGGAACGCGAGGAGTACGAACACCTCGTGGAACAAGGCGTGGTGGTCTTTGCGGGAGTCGACTACACCGCGATCCTGCGCGAGGCGGAGAAGGAGGCGCAGGTGATCATATGGGACGGCGGCAACAACGACCTGCCGTTCATCCGGCCAGACCTCGAGATCGTGGCACTCGATCCCCTGCGCGCGGGACACGAGCGCAGCTATCATCCCGGTGAGGCGAACTTCCTGCGCGCCGACGTGCTCGTGATCAACAAGATCGATAGCGCGAGCGAAGCCCAGATACGTGAAGTGACTGAATCTGCCGCTACCTACAACCCGACCGCCACACTCGTGAAGACGAGCTCACGAGTCACCCTGGAAGGCGACCTCGAGCTCAAAGGCGCCACCGTGCTCGCGATCGAGGATGGTCCGACCGTCACACACGGCGGGATGGCATGGGGAGCTGGAGCCCTGGCCGCGCGCGATGCGGGAGCCACACTCGTCGATCCGCGGCCGTACGCCGTCGGCAGCATCCGTCAGGCGTTCGAGAACTATCCCCATCTTGTCGACGTGCTCCCGGCCGTCGGGTACTCAGCGCGACAGCTCGCCGATCTGGAGGCCACTGTCGCTGCAGTTCCTTGCGACGCGGTCATCATCGGGACGCCCATCGACTTGGCCCGGCTCATCAAGATCGATGCGCCCCATGCGCGTGCGATCTACGAGATCGTCGATGCCGAGGAACCGGGGCTGGACGCAATCGTGGACGAGTTCCTCGGCAGGCATTCTGTGCGCTGACTCACTGTGCAAACGCCTGTGGGTACCCTTTGGCAGTTGCAGCGCTCCGCTGGTCACGCGGTGCTCAGCCATGCGCCCGACTCGGCCGATATCTAACACGAGGGGCCTGATCACAAACACCGAGGATTACTGAGGCATCGACGTGATAGCCACCGCCAAGACGCTTGACCGCATCCGGCAGCACTACACGCCCGATACGAAGTATCTGTACCGGATACTCCTGAACGCCACGTCGGTGGTGGAAGCCAACATCGCCTTGGACCTGCTTCTCAAGAGCGTCCCTGAGCGGGATCTGACTGTGGCCGTCAATATGCGCGAGGCCATAAAGTCGCTACCGGCGTCGCCGTTTCGGATGGCAGTCGATGAGCAGACGCTGCTGCGAGTGGCGCACATGGAGAAACGACTTGCGGTCTTCTCGAAGTCCACGCCTGATGGATACGACATCGTCGTGACGACCGCGGGCAACCTGGTGCTCGACCTTATCGTGATGCACCAAGGCCACA
>JAHIQC010000046.1 GCA_018902765.1 Actinomycetota bacterium
GGCGGCCCGGCGCTGGCGGCCGTGATGCTCGCGATGGCGGCCGGCGGGGCAGTCTCTTCGACGGCAGGCGGCATCAAGGCGCTGCGCCTCGGTGTGATCATTCGCTCGATGTATCACCAGGTTCGCGTGGCAGTGGCCCCCCGGACCGCCTACATACAGACCAGATACCATCACCTAGGCGAGAAGGTGCTCACTCCAGAGATCACCGCCACGGCATCGCTCGTGTTCATCATGTACATCGTCACCTACATCTCCGGCGGCCTTATCGGCGCGGCCTATGGTTACAATGCAGGCGCGGCCATGTTCGAATCGATCTCGGCTGCGGCCAACGTCGGTCTGTCCACAGGCATCACCGGCCCCGGGATGCCGGTCGGCCTCAAGTACCTCTACATGTTCCAGATGTGGATCGGGCGCCTGGAGTTCCTCGCGGTACTCGTTCTGTTCACACAGGTGGTTCTCGCGCTGAAGCCCCACAAGCGCGCGGGGAGGGCGGCCTCATGAGGCGCCTGATCGTGCTGTTCGTGCTCATCGCCGCGCTTGGCCTGGCCCCGGCTGCCGCATACGCGGAGACGGTCATGACAGCGGCCGAGGTCGTTGCGATCGACCGCGCGTTGGACGGGACCCGCATCACTTTCGAGGGCGAGGCCGTAGGCGAGGACCTGCGAGCCGATGCCGATCACCGGTGGGTCAACCTGCTCTCCGGCGACGTAGGCCTAGGCGTGTACCTCACAAATCTGGACGCATCGACCATCGGCGCGTACGGCTCCTACATGCAGCGCGGCGACGCGGTGCGGGTGACGGGGATCGTGAACATCGCATGCGACCAGCACGCGGGCGAGTTCGATGTGCACGCCGAGAGAGTCCAGATCATCGAACGGGGTACAGGGATCGAGCGTCGGCCTGCGGCTTGGAAGGGCATCGCTGGAGTCCTGCTCGCCTTGGTGGGCCTGTATCTGTGGTGGTACTTCGGCAAGATGCTCGAGCGCGAGCCGGCCTAGCGCGCCCGCCCGTACGCGCTCGCATGGTGCGAGCTGCAAGCTCTCCTCGGCGGATGGGAATACTCCGGAGTACGACGACCAAGGAGGATCCGATGCGCACTCGCATTTCCCCGCTGCTTGTTTCGGCTTTCGCGCTGAGCCTTGCGCTCGCGGCGCTGCTGACAGGCTGTGGCGGCCAAACCGCCAGCACTGACGGCACCACGTCTTCCGATTCGGGCACCGGCACTACGGCCACAGAGCCTGTCGCGCCTGATGCCGGCGGGTCGGACGGCGCCACCTCTGAGCTCGCATGGCTTGAAACGGAGCTGGTCGATGTGCAGACCGGCAAGACCTTCCGCATCTCGGACTTCAAAGGCAAGCCGGTGCTCGTGAAATCGTTCGCCGTGTGGTGAAGCACATGTCGCCGCCAGTTGGTGGAGACAAGCAAGCTCGTGGCCAGCACCGATGACGTCATCGTGGTCGCGATCGACATCGATCAAAACGAGGACGCGGCCGCCGTTACGGACCACATCGCCCGAAACGATTTCGAGGGCATCTTCGCAATCTCACCCCCGTCGCTCACGAGCGCGCTCACGGATGCGTACGGAGTCGGCGTCATCACGCCTCCGCGCTCACCCAAGATCCTCGTGAACGCCGCTCAGACCAGCGCCGAGTACTTCGAGAACGTCCGTTCCGCCGAGGAACTGCGCGCACTGGCCGACGACGCCAAGTAGACCCGCCGCCCGAGTAGACCGCTAGAAGGAGCAGGCCTGTGCCGACGATCGCTGATCTGGCCTACACATTCTGGCTCGGGGTGCTCACCCCCACCACGGCCCTGTGCGTCATCCCGCTCTATCCGGCGTTTCTCGCGCGGCTCGCGCGCACGGTCGGGGAGCGACATGACTCGCGACGCTATCTAGCCTTGTTCGGCGTCATCGTGAGCTTCGGCGTCATCGCTTTCATGGCGATCGTCGGCCTCGTGTTCACGTTCTGGCTCCAAGAGTCGCTCACGCGCGTCATCGGCGTCGTGTCACCCGTGGCGTTCGCGATCATGGTCGTCGCGGGAATCGTGCTGATCGTCGGCTGGAAGCCCAAGCGCAAGGTGCGCCCCAACAAGATCTCGAACCCGTATCTGGCCGCGTTTGCCTACGGCTTCTTCTTCGGCGCCATCGTAATCCCGTGCAATCCGGCGATCATCGCGGTGTTCTTTGCGCGGGTGGCCACGGCCGGGGACTTTGCCGCCAACATCGCGCAGTTCTCCGCGTATACGCTCGGCATAGTCTCGCCACTGCTCGCGTTCTCGCTCGTGGGTCGGGCCACAAGCCGCACAATGATCAACTTCCTAGTCGACCACGAGCGGGCTATCGGCATAGTCGCCGGCGTGGTGATGGTTGGCGTCGGCATCTACTACCTGGTGGAGGTCTTTGCGGTCTTCGGGTAGCTTGGACGATGCCGTATCTACCACCGCAGTTGAAAGGCCGACCGCATGACATTCCCGCTGGCGGACGAGTACCCCGGTATCGCGCGGCTCGCGCGTGTCGAACTGGCTGCTTTGCCCACGCCGCTCCAAGATCTGCCCGCGCTCGCCGAAAGTCACGGCATCGGCGCCCTTGCGATCAAGCGCGACGACCTGACAAGCGCGCGCTACGGTGGCAACAAAGTCCGCAAGCTCGAGTTCCTCTTGGGCCTTGCCCTTGCCGAGGAGAGACGCGCCGTCATCACGTTTGGCGCTTACGGCTCAAACCACGCGCTGGCCACCGCTGTCCACGCGCTTGGTGTGGGTCTCGAGCCCCATGTGGTGCTCTCGCCTCAGGCCCCCGGCCCGTTTGCTGCAGCGACGCTGCTCGCACATGCGGGCCTCGGCACATTGCTGTATCCGATCGACGGATGGGACGGTGCACGCGAGGCGGTGCGCGTCAGGCAGATGCTGCGGGAGCGCGACGGCATCGATCCGCTCGTCATCCCCATGGGCGGCACGAGCGATCGGGGCGCCACGGGGTACGTGAACGCCGCATTCGAGATAGCCGCACAGGTCCAGGCAGGCGTAGCCCCGCGCCCTGACTTCGTGTACGCGGCCGGTGGCACGCTCGGAACAGTGGTCGGCCTAGCGGTCGGCTTTGCCGCTCTTCGCTGGAGCACCGAGGTCGTCTCGGTCCGCGTGACCCCCGGCGAGGTCGCAAATGAGCTCTTTGCGCGACGCATCGCCGCTGAGACCATCGCGCTGTTGCGCTCGGCCGACGGGAGCTTCCCCGACATTGCCTATGACGATCTGGCGCTCGA
>JAHIQC010000047.1 GCA_018902765.1 Actinomycetota bacterium
AGAACTGTATCTTGCCCGGATCGCACGACAGCACGAACTCAAGTCCGCCGAGGAACTCATTCTCGGTATCGCCGGGCAGGCCGACGATCAGATCACACTCAACAGATATGCCGGCCTCGCGGCACGCGCGCACGCCAGCAATGAAACGTTCGCGGTCGAATCCTCGGCGGCACGCGGACAGGGCTGCGCTTCCGATCGTCTGCGGACCGGTTTCGACCGTCGCTACGCCAGCTTTGACCAGAAGCACAGCCGCCTCTGAGTCGATTCGCTCGATATCGACCTCGATCGTGTGGAGTCTCAGTCCACGGGCTGCATGAGACGCCATGAGTTCGGCGAGCCATGCAAGGCGCTCGGGAGTCAGATTGAACACCGGATCGATGAACGACATCGAGTGTACGGTCGGCGTGCCGGCGAAATGGGCGACCTCGGCCTCCACACGCTCACGCGAGAACGTTCTCAGGCGACCGTACCCCTTGCCCTCGTAGCAGTAAGCGCAGGCGTGGGGGCAGCCGCGATATGTTTCGATGTACCCGGACCCATCGACGGCCTCGGTGACTCCCGTCAAATACGGCGACGGAATCGTGTCCATATCAGTGATGAGCGCGCGATCCGGCGCCGAGATGATCGTGCCGTCTGCCTTGCGGAAGCTGACTCCCTCGACGGGCCACAGGGGACGATCCGTGAGAAACGCATAGAGAAGCTCGGCAAATGTCGCCTCCCCCTCCCCGCGCACGATGGCGGTGACCCCAGGGTTGGCCACAAGCGTCTCTGTGGCGATTCCCGCCATCTCAGGACCACCAAGCACTATTCGCGTATCGGGGCGCGCAGAGGCGATGATCGACGCCGCATCCCAGACCGCGCGTGCGTTGTAGCACGTCACAGAGAATCCAACGACATCTGGCTGCATTTCGAGCACCCGATACGCGATCCACCAGGGATCGGCCTCGGAGTCAGACTCTATCGTCGCGAAGCCGACTCTGCCCGCGAGCCTCGAATCGGCCTGTGCGTAGGCACGAACGTAACCAAGCGCCAAGGACCGGTAGCCAGGCCAGCTCATCCCGACCAGAACGACACCCATCTCGGGCCGCTCACTCATGAAGCCACCTCCGCAAGGCGGATCGGACCTCGACGGTGGTCCGCTAGGGCACCTTGCCGTGACGTGGGGTCGCCTTCATGCCAAACCCAGACCCCATTCACCATGCCGGTCTCACACGCGGCAAGGATGTGGGGACGGGAAGCGCTCGTGTCGTCCCCGATGATGCGCACGGCGGCGGCGCCCAACTTGGCGAACACGGCGACGGTCTCTGCCGCGTCGGTCAGATTGTGCACGCACAGCGGCAGCACTCCTATGACCAGCACCTCGATGCCCATACGCTCCGCGGCGCTTCGGAATCTCGCGACTCCAGCGCAGCTTGCATCGAACGTCCCTGAATGCGTGAGCGCATCGTGTGAGCGAGAATCGGAGCCGAAGAGCGGCACATGTATGTGCCGAAGGCCCGCGAAGATGGACCCGGAAGCATTGTCCGCCACGCCTAACGCGCCCGCGTCTGTGACCAGGGCTATGCGCTCGATGCCTGCTGCGAGTGCGCCGCCAAGGAGCGCCGGTAGGTTCGGATGTCTGAAGGGCTCAGGACCTTCGAGTAGGACGTTTGGACCCACAGTCCCGTCGGCGCTCAGAGCTACGCGCTTGACCTTCGACAGAATCTCATCGTCAGGGGCATGCAGAATCGCTGTCTGCGGTTGGCACTGTGAGCAGATGGCCGCCCCACCCGTGCCAATAGATATCCGTGCAAACTCAATCATTTCCCGAGCCCCTTTCGCACGGGTAAGCATAGCCGAATACCACCCGACTCAGGAGAGTTGTGCTCGCAGTGGTTGAACACGCGAGCACATGATGACAGGATATGAGCTGTACCCTACGAGTCGCAGTGCCATTCTCGCTCAGGAGGACCATGGGGGAACAGATCCGCGATAGGACCTCATCAGCGACAGTCGTTGGCATCATCTTGTCGGGGCTCATCGCCCTGATGGCCGTGGGTTATCTGTATGTGCGCATCACCGCGAACGAGTCCTACGCGCTGATTCACATGCTCATGGAGCTTGTCGGCATCGTGGTCGCTGCGGGCGCTTTCATGATCGCATGGAACACACGCCGCACCATGGGCAACAGCTACGTTCTCGTGGTTGCGCTCGCGGGCGCCTTTGTTGCCGGGGTAGATCTGCTTCATGCTCTTACGTACCAAGGGATGAACCTCATCCCCCACGTTGGGAACAATCT
>JAHIQC010000048.1 GCA_018902765.1 Actinomycetota bacterium
CGCGCTGCTTACTGCAGTGTGGCTGCTGTGGTTCGCCGATCGTCCGATTGCAGGTGAGCGGTCTCGCGAGGCAGTCGCGCTCGTGATGTTCTCGGCCACCGGAGCTGTTCTGCTTGCGGTGTGTGCCGATCTCATCACCCTGTTCATGGCGCTTGAGCTCTCGACGATGCCCGCGTACGTGCTCATGGGCTACCGCCGCCGGGATGCGCGCGGCCTTGAGGGTGCCCTCAAGTACTTCCTGCTCTCGATGCTCACGAGCCTTGTGATGCTCTACGGGCTGTCCTTCCTGTACGGTATTGCCGGTTCGACGCGGTTTGACGAGATTGCAGTCGCGCTTCCGGGCGCAGGCACGCTGGCCCTTGTAGCCGCAGTGCTCACCTTCGTAGGAGTGTTCGCGAAGCTGTCCGCAGCGCCCTTCCACTTCTGGGCACCCGACGCCTACGCGGGTGCTCCGGCTGCAAGCGTCGCGTTCGTCTCCACGGTGCCCAAGCTCGCCGGCGCGGCTGTCATGGTCCGCTTGGCGCAGGTGGTTGCCCCCGGAGTCCCGCAACTGGGCTCGGTCGTGATGATCGTGGCCGCGGCGTCGATCGTGCTGGGCAACCTGGCCGCACTTTCCCAGCGCGACCTGAAGCGCATGATGGCGTACTCGGGTGTCGCACATGCCGGTTATCAACTGATAGCACTCGCCGCCGCCATCATCATGGTGGGCCTGCCTTCGGTGGGCAACGGCTTTGTCGCTGTCCTGTTCTACGCGTTTGCCTATGCCGTCCCGTCGATGGCCATAATGTTCGTGGTCGCCGAGGAGGGCGACGCGATCGAGGACTTGGCGGGTCTGTCGGAACGACGACCGGCGGCCGCGTGGGGGATATTCGTTCTTCTGCTCTCACTTGTGGGGATTCCGCCGCTCGCGGGCTTCTTCGGCAAGTTGTATCTGTTCGGTGCGGGCCTTGATGCTTCGCTCGCGTGGCTTGTCATCGTGGCGGTGCTGGGCAGCGTGGTATCCGTCGGGTACTACTTCAGGATCGTGCGTGCGATGTTCTTCGACGCGCCTTCGACTCACGAGACCGTAACGTCCGAGGACCTCTCCGCGAAGCCAGCCGCACCCGTGCATGCATGGGCACCTTCGGCGGCTTTCGCCGTAGCCGTGCTCATGTCGATCGCACTGGGCATAGGAGCTGCGCCGGTCTTGGGTTTCTTGGGCCTGTAGCGGCCCGGGTATGGTCTTCTGGTGAAGCATCGCAGCCGCGGCTCATGCTGCGGTTCGCTGCGGGGTACCATCTACTCTGATGATTCACGCCCGCCGGACTTCGTTTGACTTCGAAGAGGTGTCACATGAACGACGAGGTGTTCGTCGATTCCGATGGACTGCCCAACATTCCTGTCGAGGCACCGCTGCAATCGCAACCCGATGCGGCCGAGGGCGACGCCATCGCGTGGATGGCCGACTCCGAGACGCATCTGCCCGAGATCGAGCACCGCGCGCACGTGCACGCGTACGGGATCGAAAGCGCCCCTTTGCCGGTGTGCGATATCGATGCGGCCGATGGTGAGGCGTGTGAGGAGCCTGCGACGGCCCGTGTGTGGTCAGGTGCTGCCGTGGTCACATCTGCAGCGCTCGGATCGCTCGTGGGTGCGTTGCTCGTGGCGGCGACACTGGTATGGCTCTTTGGGCTGTGGCCGGGCTCTCGGCCGTTCAACGACGTACCTAGCACCGTGGCTACCAGTGGTGATGTCACGATCAACGCGTCTACTGATGTCGACGCCGAGGTCGCCGTGGCAGCCAAGGTCAACCCCACCGTTGTCAACGTGAGCATCGAGCAGCGAGGGTTCGACCGCTTCACGGGCGCGACGGGACTCTACGAGTCTGGCAACGGCAGCGGGGTCATCATCGGCTCGGACGGCTACATCCTCACCAATAATCACGTGATCGACGGCGCCGATCGCATCGTCGTCACGATAGGCCCGGATGATCTGGAGGCCACCGTGGTGGGCACCGACCCGCAGACCGACCTTGCGGTGCTGAAGGTGCCAGGCGTGGACTACCCAATGATCGAGGTCGGTTCCTCGGCGGAGCTGAAGGTCGGCCAGTTCGTGGTTGCCGTCGGCAGTCCGTTCGGACTGGAAAAGACGGTCACGTCGGGTATCATCTCCGCACTCCAGCGGTCGAATGTCGCTGAGAGCAACCTGGGAACGACCGCATACACGAACCTCATCCAGACCGACGCCGCGATCAATCCCGGCAACTCCGGAGGCGCGCTCGTGGACGGGCAGGGTCGCCTTATCGGCATCAATACGCTCATCCAGTCCACCAGCGGGGCTTCGGCAGGAATCGGTTTCGCGATTCCGGTCGATTACGCCATCGACGTCGCCGAGCAGATCATCGCGACGGGCAGCGCTGTGCATCCGTACATGGGAGTCTCGACCGCAACCATCGACGAGGTGACCGCGCAACGCTTCGACATGCGGGTGACCAAGGGTGCGTTGGTGCAGTTCGTCGAGCCGAATTCCCCGGCTGCGGCAGGAGGGCTTGAGCGCGGCGACATCATCGTGAAGATCGACGGCCGCGCCATTGAAGGCACCGAGGACGTGTTCGGTGCGGTCAGGGCACGTAAGGTCGGCGATCGTGTAGCCGTGGTCGTCGTGCGCGGCGACGCCGAGCGGACGTTTCAGCTGACACTCGCATCCG
>JAHIQC010000004.1 GCA_018902765.1 Actinomycetota bacterium
GTCGAGGCGCTGCTCAGGTTCATCAAGAACGAGAACCTCGAAAGGGCGGGCAAGCACCATGCTCAACCCCAATAGTTGGCGCTGCCCTGACGACAACTCGTGCGGAAATCGACGTCGCAGCCCCGCTAGCCCCATTTCACCGACCACCTGATCGGCGACGAGCCGTCGTTGTTCAAAGCCGTCGAACCATGTGGCGGCGACCAGAGAGATGTGATCCTGAACTGTGAGGTCGGGGGCCATCGACGGAAGGCCAATCATGCTTGCCATTCGACGACGAAAAGGACGATCTGGGCGGCGCACGTCAAGGCGCGCCACTTTGACAGAACCCGATGACGGGGCGAGTTGTCCCGTCAGCACTCTCAGCAAGGTGGACTTCCCCGAGCCATTGCGCCCTCGGATCGCGATGGCTCGACCTGCGGAAGTTGAGAACGATGTCGGCGCCAGGAGAGTGATCCCTCCGGAACTCACGCCGACTTGGCGAACATCAATAGCATTCGCTCCCGGTCCTTCCGGCGAGCCTTGTGCCGCAGTCATGGGTCCTGTCATTCTCGTCGAGTTCGGGCGCCAACGTCGCTCGGATCCGCCATTCATGAGCGTCGGGAAACCTTGTCGTTGACAAGGGAGAGTGCACCAGGGAGATTGAACCCATTCTCGTGGACGGTTCGGTCATCGGCGCGCACGCCAGCCACGACGGGGACGAACTCGATATTTGATCGCCGAGCGAGGAGATCGATCCAGAAATCTGAGATCTCGTTCTGCACAGGTGATACCGACGCGATCACCACGGGCAGGTTGGTGAGTTGAAGCATCATGAGCGCAGGAGAATCTGAGCGTCCTTGCGCTAGCCGCATGATCGTGTCGTGGGTTGCAGGGAAGACGATGATGCATTGGGACCCACCCGACTGCCCCTCGCGCCATGAATGCGGTAGGGGCGATGCCGTCCAGTCATCGATCCAGACCTCTCCGTTGGCCAGCACGCGGACGGCCTCATCCGATACGAAACGTCTGGCCTGCGGCGAGATCGAGACATTAACCACCACGTCGGGGCTGGTATGACGCAGCCAATGGATCCACCACGGCACAAGTGCAGCACTAATTGCTCCGCAGATGTGAATGTGCAGCTCAGTGCCCGCGAATGTCGGTGGAACGTCATTCATTTGATGCACCAACCGCCGCTGTAGGTGAGATCGCGTGCCATTTCGAAACGAGCACTGGCAACATCCTCTTTCCGGCCTCGCCGGACGGGAAGTAGTTGAGTAGGAGGAACTGAAAAGCTTCGTCATTCCCCGGCGGAAGGAGTCCGCGAGACGCGTCAACGACGAGCTCGTACGGCAGACTTCCGAAAATCCACTCAAGTGCGGAGTAGTTGGCGCCCATCACGGAGAGCTGCTGCATGGCATCGAAGAGCGCCTTGGGACCGCGACTCTTCGGATTGAGCAGGACGTTCGTCCACGCATGCCCAACCTGCGGAGTCACATCGCGCCAATCCGTCATAGACGAATCGGATTGATCTCCGGAACCCGTTCGCACCAGGAGGTGGACGTTGTGAACGCCGGGGTTCGGAGCAAAAAATCGCCATCCCGGCAGCGTCCATCCGCCGACGAACTTCCGAAGGTCCAAGTTGTAGGAGTCCGGGGTGTTCTGGAGAATGCTCGCGATGAGGTGCAGCGACAGCGCGCACATCGCGACGCCCGACATCGTCCTAGAGAGCATTGGCGGCGACCTCCACAACGATCTGACTCAGGGTCGCCGCGTGCTGGCGATTACCGAGCACGGAGCGATGAGACGAGCCATCCACGAGCCGATATTCCGCTCCGAGCTTCTGCGCCAGCTCCGCTTGTTGGGATGCGTTTTCGCTTGAGGCGACGACCACCTTCCGTTTCACTGCCGCCAACGAATCAAGGGCATGAGCAGTCCGGACGTCTAGGTACTCGCGAACTGCGCGGTAGATATTGCGCGGGGAGAACGCGAACTGGACGACTCCACTCTGATCATCGGGCGCGAAGGCATTCTGTCTCGACACAGCATTCGGAACGAAGTTGTAAAGACCGGTAATGGCCATAAAGACCGTGCCCAGTTGCGACTGAAGAAACATGCCAATGCGGCGGCGGTCGCTTCTGTCTTGATCCAGGAGATCTGGGTCAGTGCCGTCGACGAGCACCACTGCCGCAATCTGTTTCCCGGCGATGATCGAGTTCGCGTACGTCGCAACGTTGAGAAGGCCTATCGAGTGAGATGCGACGATGAGCGGGCCTCTGCTGTCAATGGAAGAAACCAGTGCGGCGACAGCCTCACCCCCTGACAGCGACGACGTGGTAAGCCCATACCCGCGGCGGTGGTAGCTGACGACGTGGCAAATTGGGGAGATCGCACCGCCCACCCACGACCAGGTCTCTAGCGCTGTGCCAAGCCCCGCTTCAAGCACGACAATCGGCGCCGCGATCGCGTTGACCCCGGGCGCGGAGGGAGTGAGATGGTGGTACTCGATCACGCCATCGGCGACTTCGAGCAGTTTCGTTCCTTTCAGCCCTCGCCGCCGCTCGCTGTCCAACTGCCGCTGCGAAGCTGCGTGTATGGCGCTAACGACAGCGACGCCTGCAGCCGATGCCAGAGCGACACGCTCAAGTCCCGTCGTTGGTGCCTGGGCGCTGGCACGTCGCTCAACGACATAGCGGACGGCTCCGTGGGACCCCGAAAAGCCCCACACGAAACGGGGAAGCTCCATTACCGCAGCAACACTCAAGTGGAATAGCTTGACGGCTGACAGGCCGAGACGCGCTGTTCGGGGTGGTACGAGGTAGATGAGAGGGAATGCCGCCTCCCATAGTGGGGTGAACCACGTCAACAGACGCGCGACCTTCGGGCGATAGCGCAGCAAACGTGCCGCGGGGCCACCCCCATAGGACTCTGTGTTGAGGATCTCCTCGAGCGCATCGCCCTGAACCCAGCTGGACCCGAAGAGCTTCGACACTCCCGACACGAAGTAGCTGAGGCCCGCTTGTAGGTTGACCGCACGCAAGAAGACATCGTCCGACCGATCTCGGTCGAGTATGAGCGCTGACAGGACCCGGTATTGCGTGATGATCGCGGTCATCTGGTCGGCGCCGTCCCGCCCATACGGGGTGCGCAGTTCACTCGGCCCCCGAGTAGGACGCCGCGTGCCCGCCCAGAGAACCTATCCCGACATACCGCGAACCCGAGTCGTAATATGTGTTCCACATTGCGGCACCGTCTCCCCCCCCTATGGCAAGGTCGGTCCCGACCGTGAGGTTTCGGTAGACGACCACGCCTTGGGTCGAGTTGAATCCGTACGAGACGTACATGCGACCACGCATCCCGTTGTTGAATCCGTAGATCCAGGCTGATCCGCAATTGAACGTTTGCACCGCTTGAGTGGTCACCCCGCCCTTGCTACGTGTCGGACAGTAGCCATGTTCCTGTGCGTACGCGAGAACGTCACCGGTAAACTCATCGCACGCGAGTACAGCCTCGGCCGAGACCGCACCCTTTGGGATCTCGCGCGCGCCCGCGGCGACCACAAGAGCCGATGATGCTCGTGGATCGGTTGGCTGGTCGGCAAATGCGGCGGACGATCCCAGAAGCATCCCGCACACGGCCGAAACCGTCGCGATGATGACCACTGAGATCCTGGTCTTCTTCATAATGATCTACCCCCCGTTCCGCAGGCGGTCGCCCGCGACAGGATCAGGATGGCGCAAACGTGTGGCCGCACCAGAGCTACGCCAAACTTCCTATCTCATTTGACCTTGAGACGTCGTAGCATGGGATGCATGGCCACGCGGAGAGCATCTTTTGCAAGCGCCCGCGGGCTCGCTGCCGTTCTGTGGGTCCTGCAGAGTGGCGGATACGTGACGCGAGTCGGGATGCTCGAGGCCGGGCCGATCAGCGAGGACGAC
>JAHIQC010000049.1 GCA_018902765.1 Actinomycetota bacterium
CGCGAGCACACGGTCCGCATCGCCATCGTGCGCGACTCCCAGATCAACCTCGTGGCTCATGACGAGCTCAGCTAGCGGCGACAGGTTCGTCGAGCCGCATGCGACGTTGATGTCATTGCCGTTCCAGTCGCCGTTGATGACGATCACCTTCGCGCCAAGTTCCCGCAATGCCGCAGGTGTCGCAACCGACGCCGCGCCATGACCGCAGTCCACCGCGATGGTCAGGCCCTCAAGATCGCAATCGATCGACTCGCACGCATGCGCGATGTACCGGGCGACCGCGTCGTCAACGTGGCGCACACAGCCCACATCTGCCCCCGTCGGCCTGACCCAAGTGCGCTCACGCCGCGTGAACTCCTCGATCTCGTCCTCGAGGTCATCGGGGAGCTTGAACCCCTCGCGACTGAAGAACTTGATCCCGTTGTACTCGGGCGCGTTGTGGGAGGCGCTGATAACAACGCCACCATCGGCTTCGAGCGCTCGCGTCAGATACGCGATCCCAGGCGTCGGTATGATGCCGCACAGCAAGGCGTCGGCCCCTCCCGAACAGATACCGGCCACCAGCGCGGCCTCGATCATGTCACCGCTACGTCGGGTGTCCTTGCCGACGAGGATACGGCCCCTGCCCTTGTCGCCAAGGAAGTGCCCCGCCGCCTCGCCGAGCCGAAAGGCCAGCTCAGGCGTGAGCTGCTGATTGGCCACACCGCGCACACCATCGGTGCCGAAGAGTCGAGACATTCCCGTCATCCCCTCCACAATACAAAGGACCCGCCACGAAGGCGGGCCCTTGGTCATTCGAGTCGTCCTCGCAGTTCCTAGCGCTTGGAGAACTGCGGGCGCTTGCGGGCCTTCTTCAGGCCGTACTTCTTGCGCTCTACCATACGAGGGTCGCGACGAAGAAGGCCGGCCTTCTTGAGCTCGCCGCGATACTCTTCGGAAGCCTCGAGCAGCGCACGGGAGATTCCGTGGCGCAGCGCGCCGGCCTGACCGGAGATGCCGCCGCCGTGAAGCTTGGCGATGACGTCGAAACGGCCGACCGTCTCGGTGGTGCGAAACGGGTTCTCGGCGAACGCCACGAGTGCGGGGCGGCCGAAGTAGTCGGCGGCGGGTCGACCGTTCAAGGTCATGACACCTGTGCCGGGTACCAAACGCACGCGGGCCACAGAGGTCTTGCGGCGTCCGGTGCCGTAGTAGACAGCTTTATTCTCAGCCATGCAGCAAACCCTCCAGCGTGATCTGACGCGGCTTCTGAGCCTCGTGCGGATGCTCGGGGCCGGCATATACCTTGAGCTTCATGCCCATGGCGCGACCGAGCGTGTTCTTGGGAAGCATGCCCTTGACGGAGCGCTCGATGACGCGCCCGGGGTTCTTCTTGAGGGCGACGGCGATCGGGGTCTTCTTGAGACCGCCGGGGAAGCCGCTGTGGCGATAGCTCGCCTTGTCGTTCATTTTGTTGCCGGTCAGCCGGATCTTCTCAGCGTTGATGACGATGACGAAGTCACCGGTATCGACGTGCGGAGTGTACTGCGGCTTGTTCTTGCCCTTCAGGATCGTAGCGATCTGGCTGGCAAGACGACCCAGCACCATGTCGGTGGCATCGACGAGCAGCCACTCGCGCTCGACTTCGCCCGGCTTGGCGTGGTAGGTCTTCACTGATCCTCCAAATGACGTGTCGTTCGATGTTCGTCTTTTAGCTTTCACGGGGCTTCAAGCGAACCCTGTTACTATAGCCACCGGCCATACACTCGTCAACATTAACACGCGCCCGGGCGTGTCTACGTTGCAGAGCGCTGCTCACACGAGTCGTCCAGCGGGGCCATCTCGCTATTCAAATCCCACGTTCGCGCACCTACAGCCAATATTCGGTCGGGTAGTTCACGTGCCACAGAGTGAGGCCGTGCGCTGGGGCCGTAACGCCGGCGGCGCATCTTTCTTGCGCGGCAAGCGCGTCTTCGATCCAGACAGGGTCCCGCTTCCCTAAGCCCACTTCAACGAGACTGCCGATCAGTATGCGCACCATCGAATGCAGAAACGCGTTGCCGACGATGCGCACGATTATGCAGTGTTCCCCCAACTCGACCGCGGGTTCCACCGTCATGAGCTCCAGCGCCCTGATGGTGGACTTGCCCGCAGCCGAGTCCGCGACACAAAACGACCTGAAATCGTGCTCCCCTATGAGCATGGCCGCCGCCTCACGCATGGCAGCCAGATCCATTGGCGTCTTGACCCACCAACCGAAGCCGGCAAGGAAGGCCGGTGCCACAACCCCCGGCACGATGCGGTATCGGTACTCACGCGATACGGCATCGAATCGCGCGGAGAATCCGTGTCGCACTTCGCGCGCCTCGGTCACCACAAGCCCCGGACCGGCGATGGCGTTCAGTGATCGAATCAGACTACGGGCATTGAACTCAGTATCCGCGGAAAAGCTCATGACCTGACCCAGAGCATGCACGCCGGCATCGGTCCGACCTGCCCCTACGGCATCGATAGGCTGGCGCATGATCATCGCCAAGGCGTCCTCGATCGCGCCTTGCACGGTGCGCTGCCCCGGCTGGCGCGCGAAGCCCGCAAAACCGGAGCCGTCATACGAGAGTGTGATCGCGATCGTGCGAACCATTACCAAACCCTTTCCAAAATCACCTACAGAAGCACCGCGCCAGCAAGCATCACCGCGCTGCTGAGAAGCATGATGCCCCAATCCGATCGCCCGAGCACGCTCAGGTGGAGTCGCGTGCGGCCTGTGCCCCCGCGATAGCAGCGCGTCTCCATGGCGGTAGCCAGTTCGTCGGCGCGTCTGAAGAGGCTCACGAACAGCGGCACCAGCACCGGGACATAAGCACGCGCTCGCTTGATGATGCCACCCTTGTCGAAGCGCGCCCCACGTGCGGTCTGAGCCACGATGATCTTCTCGGCCTCTTCGGCGGTAGTCGGGATGAACCTGAGCGCGATCGTCAGCATCATGGCCAGTTCACCAACAGGAACCCTGAAGCGCTCGAGCGGGCTGAGCACCCGCTCCAATCCGTCAGTGAGCTGAACCGGCGAGGTCGTGAGCGTCACGAGCGACGTACCCATGACGAGCAGCACGATCCTCAGCGCAAAGAACACCCCGGTCGC